>CANHWS010000240.1 GCA_947464365.1 Cytophagaceae bacterium
ACCAATCAGCGTTCCTTGACAAATCGATAAGTGCTCTAGCAGCTCCGACTGGGCAATTTTTTCGATCCGGTCCTTGAGCCATAAGTTAGCCAGACCACCACGTTGGTCATCATCCGGGCTACCGATTTTACCTACTGCACGCTCCGCCAGGACAAACCTGATCCAGGACAAGATATAGTTCCGGACCAAGGCCGAGCAAGACTCAAACCGCCTTACGAATTCCTGAATCTTAGGCTGATCGAATCTTGGTAGCCCGAGCTCCGGGTTGGCCAAGGCCTTGAAGTCAAGTAGATCAAGGACTTGTTCATTATTGGTTGCTTTTGCTAGCTCCAGCTCTAGCCAGACCAAGTTGTTGCGTGTTGCAATCACCTCATGCAATTGATTAGGCGCTCCCTCTCGTTGCCCAAACCAAACCTTCTTGATCGGCATTGGCTCGTTCGAATACAACAGCTTAACATTGCCCTCAGTCTGCCTGATACCATAAGCAGATTTCAGCATCAAATGGTAGAGGACCGCCTGAGCATAATGATCCTGCTTCATAGGGGCATTAAAGGCCTTCGAACTCCCTGATTTAAGCTCGACCACATCATAGACATGGATCCTATCCGCTTCGTCTACCTTTTGGTCAGTACGATCGTGTAACAGATCCAGACGACCCTGCACCCCAAACAAAGGCGAAACGAAGGTTGGTTCCAGCATCGCATTTTTACGTTGGATCTGAGGTTCAGTTTCACGAATTGCGCTATTATTTATGTCCGACAAAAAACCATCCGCTATCACTTGTCGGATTCTGGCCGCATGTTTGTCCAGCTCAGCAAATATTTCAGCTACACTAGGCTCCTTGGCCATCGTGGCAGGCACCTGACTCAGATAGGCCAAATCCAGCCCATATAACCCGAAATATTCATCTTGTTTGAAAACCTCGAGGTCAAAAGTGCCATCTTTTGCCGAGATCATTTTGTCCAGCAGCTGGTTGACATAATTACCCAAGACCATGTATCCATTGGCGCCACGAGGCTCTTCCCATCGCTTGATCTGGTGAACTTGCGGCGGTAGCTTATGTCCTGTTGCGTAGGCAGTCGCAACAGTGGTTACGTCCATCAAATAGTCTGGTTCGTACACCACATACTCTGGCCATAGCAGCCCGTCTCGGTATTCAACCTCCACCAAACAAACATTCATCCCAGCGGCCAACCACTTGTTAAGCTCTAGGAATGCAGTGGGGATCATAGCCGTGTGAAGGGTACTGCCATTAATAGGCTCACTGGTCTCGACATGAAGCTGACGTGCCAACAAGGTGGTGCTCACGATATAAGCCTTTACATAGTCTAGCTCGCGTACGACAACATCTGAGGCCTTGCCTAGTAGATCTGCCATTTCGGGACCCGAACCAACCTGCTGAAACCCAAGATTATCTAGCCCCCGTTCGGCCATTGTGGGGTCCGGCAGCTCATCTGGTGACAGACCATAAAAGGCTTGCAAAACGCTAGATAGGTTCGCTACATGTTTGAGGTAGGAAGTGTAGGAAATATTTGCATTCTCATGTGAGATATTATTTGCTAGCTTCCTGAATTGATGTAGATAATCAGCATGTTCAGCCGATATGATACCTTGGTGCTTCGTCTTATTGATAAAGTCTAATACGGTCCCTTTACCGATGGATCTGCCCGCCAAACCACGTAACCAAAGCTCCGCCCAGGTCCTTAGCTCTCGCATCTTAGCCTTAGTGCTGTATTGCTTGTGTGAGACTATTTGACGAAAATTACGTAATACATCTTCTTTCGTTTGCTGTTGGGAGAGAGACATCGTGTGACTAGGTAGGCTTGGCTGATTGATAGGACTGGAAATAAAACTTGGAAATCAAGGATTATTTGGGATAAAAAATAACCTAATGCAGGTTTTCGACCTCAATATAATAACATTATTGAGGGGACAAGCACGGACTTTTACTTATCTCAAACAGTTGAGTAACTTTACCTAATCCTATACAATCTTAACATTGCTACCTTTTTCAGGATCATTGATCACAACAAGGCTGACATCTAGCAGTTGTTTCAGCTCCTCCACATGGGAGATGATGCCAACTACCTTGCCCTGATCGCGCAGGTCATGCAAGGTCGCCACCACATCATTGAGGGCATCACGGTCTTGGGTGCCGAACCCTTCGTCTAGGAAGAAGAACTGGTTCTCACCATTCGCAATTAGCTCGCTAAGGGCCAAGGCAAGGCAAAGAGCCGCTTGGAAAGTCTGGCCACCACTCAGGGTCCGGACAGGACGTTGTTTGCCCCCGTTTAGGTGGTCCCTGACATAAAAATCAGTTTTGTCGTCGATCTCGAGCGACAACTGGTTACGGGTCAGGACCTTAAAGCGTTGATTGGCCGCATAGACCACATCCCGCAAGAAGATACCACTGATATAGTTGACAAATCCACGTCCCCTAAACAGCATATCAAGCCGTTTGATGTTATCCTGGCGCAGGCCAAGGCTTTGCGCTTTGCCTTCCAGAACGGCACGACGAGCAAGCACAGATTTTGCCGTCGTGAGCCTTTCCTGAATTGTAGCTACCTCAGCCATTAGCCGATCGGTTTCATGCTTGAGCTCAGCAACCGCAAGCCTCAGCAGGCTATGCTGTTCAGCATCATAAGGAGCGCCTTGCAGCTGGCGTTCCAGCTCCAGCAATTGTCCTTGCGTTTCGACCAATTTGCTTTTGTAGGCATCATAATCTGCGGCAATATGCTCGTAGTTGATAAATCGACCTAATAAGGCCTCTGCCTCCGACTGTGACGAAAAGCCCTGCGCATTGAGGTTTTTAGTGAGCAGAACCTGTAGCCTAGATAGCTCCGTTCCGATCTCAGCCATTTGTTTACCGTTAGCTTGTAAGCTGGTTTCGGTAGCCTTCTGCCGAAGGGCCAACTGCTGCGCTAGGTTGCTGAGCTTGGTATGGCTTGCCTCAAGCTCTTGGCGTTTGCTGACCAAATTTTGCCAACTAGCCTGCAAGGTATTGCTGGTTTCTTGCCGCCAATTCTGGATCTCAAGGCCGTCGATTTGGGACGTGAGCAGATCCAGTTGGGCTTTTTGTGCAGCAGCTTCTTGCTTTTTGCTTGATAACAACTCTTGCCCCTTGTCTATACGGGCTTGGAGTTGCGCTATGCTAGCCTCGGTGCTCGTGAGGTCTAGCCTGATCTGGGTCAAAGCCACCTTGTCTTGCTCTAGTTGCCGCAAGGCGATACTAAAGGCCGTCCGATCATCTGCTTGATAACCTTGCCAAACAAAACCTACTTGATGTGCATCTTTCTGTGCCTGTACATCAGCAATCCGCTCTTTGACTGGTTTGTATTTGGCCACCACGGTTGCGAGGGTGTGCTGTCGCCTTTCCCAATCTGTCTGGAGGCTGGCGAGAGCTTGTAGCGCCTTTTTACCAGTAGTAAGGGCTGATTTCGCATCTTCAAGGACCTCCGATAGGTTACCGTCAGCCAAGGGTGCGGGATGCTCTAACGCGCCACAAAGTGGACAGGGCTGGCCATCCTCAAGGGTGTGGGCCATGCCCGCAAGCTGCTGCTGGACAGCCAACTGACGCACCAAGGCATCTTTTTCGTCGAGCCGCTCGCTAAGCACCTGATGGGCTTGTTCCCAGTCAGGGGCCGCAGGGTCAATGCCCGCCACTGCAAATTGGCTACTCCCCTTCAGCGCCTTGATTCCTTTGTTAATCTCACCAACCTCTAGGTCTATGACATTCCAGTCCGCTTGCAGGACCGCCATCTGCCTGTTGAGGTCATCTTCGCGCTGATACCAAGCACCAATTGCGACTAGGTCAGCAGCACCATCCGCTACCTTCTGAAGCCGAACAGCATCTGCCTGCTGGACAATTAGGGCACTTTCTAGTGTCTTTTTTTGGTTGACACAATCTGTAATGCCTACCTCATACTTCGTTATCTCATTACTAATCAGGGACGAAGCACCCGATAGTTGATGCCACTGAATCGCTTGTTTGATGGCCTCAGCCTGTTTGGTAAGCTGCTCCCGAGCCTCGTACGCTGGCAATATTTCGGCCAGCTGTTGACCATTTGTCTGGATTTCTAGCACAAGGCGGTTGAGCTCCGCCTCGAAGTTGACCCTATCTTGGCTCAACTTGTTTTGATGCAATGTCGTCCGTTGGAGATCATCCAGGATCGGGCGTAAGGCCTGCCCAGCCCTTTCGTACCTTCTTGCCTCTTGGTAGGCAGCCTCATGGCTAGCATGTTCGGCTGTGAGCCGCTCAAACTGCAATAACGTTTGCTTATGTCTACGGTCAACCTGCTCCTGATTATCCAGTAGGGCAAGTGCGGCACCACGGTCTTGCAAGGCAACTTGCTTGGTACCTAGGTCTTGTTTCCGAATGCTTAGGTCCTGCTCCAAGCCTTGGATAACGGTGGCATCAGCCTCCCCAATCGAAGCCAGCTGTCCGATCACGAATTGATATTCCTGATCTGTTTTATCGCGCAGGGTCTTGACCTTGTCCGAGAGGTTAAACCGCTCAAGCTTAAAAAGATTCTCCATCATCGAACCTCGCTCAGCACCCTTCAGCGTCAGAAACTCCTGAAACTTACCTTGGGGGATAATCGTGGTCCGTCTGAAATTATCAGCTGTGATACCCAGAATATCAGTGGCAAGCGTCTTGACTTCGCGCCCCTTGTCCGAAAGTGGCAGCCATTGCCCGTTTACCTTCTTCGCTGCTTTATGATGATAGACGGTCGCTGCACGATCAAGATCTCCTTTGGCACGGGTATACTTCAGCTCGAATAGATAATCTGCCCCTTGTTGGCAAAACTCAAACTCAATCCACATCTCAGTAGCCGACAGGTTCACCATCGATGATAAATTGGTCGATCCTAGCCTTTCGCTCTCGCCGAACAGAGCCAACGTGATTGCCTCAAGGATGGTGCTTTTGCCACTGCCTGTTGCGCCAAAAATACCGAATAGCTGGGCATCAACTAGCGTCCTAAAGTCGATACTAACGGCTTGTTTATAGCTATGTAATCCTTTGAATCTGAGCGAAATTGGTAGCATATCTTAGTGGAGTAGGGTCGGGTTATAATAGATTGATTGTGGATGCAGTGACTTTGTTTCGAGAGCTAGGCTTGGTCCTCATCTTGGGCCACTAGCTCGTCAAAAAGGGCCAGAAGCTCAGGGTTGGGTTCTTGCTGATTAACCGACTTGTAATAGTCACGGAAGAGGGCACCAATGTCTAGTCCACTTTCTGCCAAAATTCTGTTAAGGCGCAGGTGGTTATCGCTGCCATCTACTTCATCTTCG
>CANHWS010000241.1 GCA_947464365.1 Cytophagaceae bacterium
ACGGAGTTAAGCATTAAAAGCTCTGTGTTTATGTCAACCATTACATTCAAACCTCTAGCTGACCGTGTGCTGGTTAAGCCTGCACCTGCCGAAGAAAAAACTGCTTCTGGCATCATCATCCCTGACAGTGCAAAAGAAAAACCACAACGTGGTGAAGTCGTTGCTGTCGGTAGCGGTAAAAAAGACGAGCCTATGAGCGTGAAAGTTGGTGATGTAGTGCTCTATGGCAAATATGCTGGCACAGAAATCACCATCGAAGGTGCCGAGTACCTGATGATGAAAGAAAGCGACATTTTCGGAACGCTTTAGTGTCATCGATGTCTTGTGTAGCCTTCTTCTTTAGGACTAGTGCCGGACATCACTCCATTGCCCCAACCAACATTATCCTTCAAACCTCAAACTAATTAGACCCCATGTCTAAGAGAATATATTTTGACGCCGCTGCGCGCGAAAAACTAAAAAAAGGCGTTGACACACTTGCCGATGCCGTAAAGGTAACCCTCGGACCAGGTGGCCGTAACGTTATCTTGGACAAAAAATTTGGTTCGCCTGCCATCACCAAAGATGGTGTGACAGTCGCTAAAGATATCGAGCTGAAAGACCCAATGGAAAACATGGGTGCCCAGCTGGTGAAAGAAGTTGCGAGCAAAACTGCTGACAAAGCCGGTGATGGTACTACTACCGCTACCGTACTTGCTCAGGCTATCTATGGTGCAGGCATCAAGTCTGTCACAAGCGGAGCCAACCCAACTGACCTGAAGCGTGGCATCGACCGTGCTGTCATCAAAGTTGTAGAAAACCTACGCAGCCAAGCTAAAACCATCAGCATCAGTGGTCAAGATGTAGCCAACGTTGCTACTATCTCTGGTAATAACGACGCTGAAATAGGCAAACTGATCGCTCAGGCCTTCAACAAAGTCGGTAAAGATGGTGTCATTACTGTCGAAGAAGCTCGTGGTACCGAAACCGAAGTCAAAACGGTAGAGGGTATGCAGTTCGATCGTGGCTACCTAAGCCCATACTTTGTCACCAATCCAGAGAAAATGGAGGCCGATCTTGATCGTCCATTCATCTTGATCTACGACAAAAAGGTGAGCAACATGAAAGAGCTGTTGCCTACATTGGAGGCAGTTGCTCAGACAGGCCGCCCATTGCTGATCGTTGCCGAAGATGTTGATGGTGAAGCACTTGCTACACTAGTCGTTAACAAAATCCGTGGCGCGCTGAAAGTATGTGCTGTCAAAGCTCCTGGCTTTGGCGATCGCCGCAAAGCAATGCTTGAGGACCTTGCAGTCCTGACCAGCGGTACTGTCATCAGTGAAGAAACTGGCCTGAAGCTCGAGAACGTCAAATTGACAGACCTTGGTACAGCCGAAAAAATCTTGATCGATAAGGACAACACAACAGTTGTCAACGGTGCTGGCGCCAAAGAAAACATTGAGGCCCGCATTGCCCAAATCAAACAACATATTGAGAACACCACAAGCGACTATGATCGCGAAAAACTGCAAGAGCGTCTAGCCAAACTTGCTGGTGGGGTTGCTATCCTGTACATCGGTGCTGCTACCGAGGTGGAGATGAAAGAGAAAAAAGACCGCGTTGATGACGCCCTCCACGCTACTCGCGCTGCCCTCGAAGAAGGTATCGTCCCTGGCGGTGGTGTTGCGCTAATCCGTGCGATCGAGGCCTTGGCTAATGTCGAAGTCTATAATGATGACGAGCAAATCGGTGTTAGCATCGTTCGCACAGCTCTAGAAGCTCCTCTCCGTATTATCGTCAGCAATGCTGGTGGCGAAGGTTCTGTAGTTGTTGCTGCCGTCAAGGCTGGCAAAGGTGACTATGGCTACAATGCCCGTGATGGCCGCTACGAAGAATTTTTCAAGGCTGGCATCATCGACCCAACTAAAGTAACCCGTCTTGCCCTCGAGAACGCAGCCAGCATCGCTGGACTGTTGCTCACGACCGAGTGTATCATCGCTGATGATCCGGAAGAAAAAGAGCCTGCAATGCCTGGTGGCGGTGGCGGTATGGGTGGCATGATGTAGTATCACCCCCTAAGCATGCTACTGACTAAAATTGCCGGTCAATATTGAATGAAAACACCTTGGTAGTAATGCCAAGGTGTTTTTTGTTTTGTGGACAAATGATGCCATCATTGTGTGTGCTACTAAAGTTTATTATCTAGCAAGGCGAACACAACCACACATAAAACGCTTTAAACCACGATGGAAAGAAGAAAATTCCTGACACGTACAGGTGCCCTTGCTGCTGTGCTAGGCACCGGATCCCTGACCCTAGCAACCCAAGCAAAGGCAGACAAAATCACTAACATCCCGAGCGAGCTGGCGGAAGGCATCATCGAGGAGGGGGTTTACCAGCCAATAATCGGCAAGGAAATTAAGGCTGCTACGATCATCTGTATTGGTGCTGGCAATAGGGGGAATGCCTACAGTCGGTACGCACAAAGTCATCCCGAAGCCCTTAACATTGTCGGTGTGGCCGAGCCTATACAAGAGCGCAGGACTGGATATGCGGCAAAGTATAACATACCCCAAGAGGCCTGCCTCAATACTTGGGAAGACGTTTTCAAAAAACCTAAATGGGCTGATGCTGTCCTGATCAGCACACCAGACAAACTACACTATGCACCTGCCATGAAGGCGATCAGCATGGGGTATCACGTCATGCTCGAAAAGCCAATCAGCACTAGCCTGCAAGAGTGTGAAGACATTGCCAAAGCCGCCAAAAAAGCTGGCGTAATGGTGGCGGTCTGCCATGTTTTGCGCTATGGCCCCTACTTCAAAAAGCTAAAAGAGATCATGGCATCTGGCGTTATGGGGGATGTTGTCTCCATAGATCACTTTGAGCCAGTTGGCTATTGGCACATGGCCCATAGCTATGTGCGTGGCAATTGGCGCAAGGAGTCCGAAAGCAGCTTTATGTTACTAGCTAAGTCCTGCCATGACCTAGACATCATGCGGTGGTTGGTGGACAAACCCTGCCAAGAAGTTGCTTCTTTTGGCAGTTTGATGCACTTCAGAGCTGCCAACGCCCCAGCCGGTAGTACCAAACACTGTACGGATGGCTGTGCTGTGGAGGCCAATTGTCCGTACTCGGCCATGCGGCTTTACCTCAAGCCTGAGCGAAAAGGATGGCCTGTCACCGTAATAACCGAGGATCTGAGCCCTGAAGGTCGGATGAAGGCGCTTAAGGAAGGACCTTATGGTCGATGTGTCTATCATTGTGACAATGACGTGGTGGACCATCAAGTTGTCCAGATGAAATTTGAGGGAGGAGCTACAGGTAGCTTCACGATGAGTGCTTTCAGCCCCGAACAAGGAATGGGAATGCGCAAAACCCGTGTAATGGGTACTAGGGGATACTTAGAAGGTGATATGAAGCAGTTTATAATCACCGATTTTCTGACTAACAAACAAACCAGCTTCGGAACCTCAGAACTTGGTGGTGATGCGGGCTCTGGTCATGGAGGCGGCGATATGGGCCTAATTGGTAGCTTTGCCGATGCAGTCAGATCCAATAATCCAACCCTACTAACGAGTACAATCGAGGTATCCGTCGAAAGCCACCGAATGGCGTTTATGGCAGAAAAAGCAAGGCTTTCTAAATCCGTAATCAGCTTATGATGCGGCCACAAAGTCCATCTAGTCGCTGGCTGTCCCTCGATGCCCTCCGTGGCCTCACCATAGCAGGTATGATCTTGGTCAACAACCCAGGCGATTGGCGCAACACTTTCCCGATCCTGAAACATGCCAACTGGGATGGCTTAACCTTTGCGGACCTTGTCTTTCCGTCCTTCTTGTTCATTATGGGGGTGAGCATGGCCCTTTCGGTCAGTGGACAGTCGGCTAAAGGAGTAGCTAAATCAACAATCCTGAACAAGAGCCTTATTCGGTCGGCCAAACTGTTTGCCATAGGCCTAACCTTAAATCTGTTGTGGGATCATCACCTAGATAGCTTTAGGGTATTGGGCGTTTTGCAGCGCATCGCTTTGGTGAATGTGGCTGTAACTTGGGCCTACCTCTGGACCAAGCCACGGCATTGGTTGATCTATGGAACGGTTGTAACTGTAGGGGCCACGATGTTGCTGCACTGGCCCATGCAACCTGTTGAAGGAAATTGGTATGCATGGCTCGACCAACTGGTGCTTGGCAACCATGTTTATGGCGGCACTAAACCACTAGAAGCTGAGGGTATCCTGTCAACCTTGCCTGCCATCATGACTGGATTGCTGGGCCTCTGGGTCGGGCATCAATATCGGATTGGGGGAGCTAAGAGTTTATCCTCCTCAATTGGTATAGCAGTTGGGCTCGGGACAATGGCCTTAGTATTACATCTTACAGACTTGCTACCTTGCAACAAACTGCTTTGGAGCCCAACATTCGTCTTTGCGACTGGTTCAATTTCCATCCTGTTGCTTAATCTGCTCAAATGGGCCGAGGATACAAATCGATGGGCCTGGATTTGGACCTATCTTAGGCCCATTGGGCTGAACCCCATCCTTATTTATACCTTGGCCGAGGTGTCTGAACATCTCTGGAATATGCGCTTGGGGGGTACCAAAGTTGTCGGTTGGTTCATGAAGGCCGTGTCGGCATTGAGCCCCTACCCATACCTTAACTCATTGGTTTGGCCACTATTCCTTGTGACACTTGCTATAATGCTCGGGCTGTTGCTCAAACGTAAAGGCATCATCGTCAAGGTGTAAATCAGCAGAATTTGGCCGCCCTGCGTGCCCTATCTTGGCTTTGTTTGGATGATCCAGTATTGTGAACCTCCACTTCGGTCTGTTACAAAACCACTCAAGATATCAATCTTGGCGCCATTCAAAACGGTGGATTGTACAGCTAGGAGCTGCTGGAATTTATCCTTATCACAAACCATTGTGCAGCCCTTATGGATTGAGGCCAAGCTATCAAGATGTTTGATCGACTGGTCTGCAGGCTCTATATAGAGGTAGGGCACAAACTTGACAGCAAGGTAGAACGGAAGGCTTGGCTGGCTGAAGTTGGCAGCTAATAAAACTGGTTGGTCAGTCGGTTTGCGAGCAGCAGCAATCTTATTGGCTACGATCTTGGTGGTGCCACGCAAAGGGTCCAATTGGTGCATCAGGACGGGGATCATCGAGAGCATCATCATGATCTGCATGACATAATAGTTAGGATCTGGGTCGTTGGCTTGCGGTAGCCCCCTAAGTACATTGAGGTTGTTAAAGGCCAACCTGCCTGAAAACAATGCGCTAACAA
>CANHWS010000242.1 GCA_947464365.1 Cytophagaceae bacterium
ATAATTTAGACTTTGGTGTAATATACAATTACAGCCTAAGTACTTCAGAAATAAATAACGGCAAACCACCCTTGGAAGTGTATGATTGTAGCTTCTCTAATATCCACTTAGCTTCAATCTTTGACTACAACAGCGCCATGTCTGGGAGTACGACTATTTACTCTGTTGATGTCCGCAACTCTACTTTCACAGACAACGGCAAAGACGAGACCAACCGTCTGCGGGAGCAGAACGACATCACGACGGGTAGTACCAACCCTACGGTATTTGGGCACGAGTATCTTGAGTTTCATTCCCCTTCTATTTTCTCACGTGGCTACATGCGGGTGGAAGGCAACACCATCACCAACACTAGTGATAACGAAGACCTCCTCTCCTCCGTCGGCACCCTTGGTATGGGCAAACAAGAGATCTTAAACAACACAATCACAGGGCAGAAACATGGCATCTTGACCTTTGGGGGCGAGAATGACATCAAAGGCAATACCTTCTTGGATAACCGTGAAGCCATCTATGTAGGGCCAGCAAGCTCTGCAGTACCCAATTTGGTCACCACCAAACTAGAGCTGAACTGTAACTTATTCCAAACACCAGGTACCAAATGGGCAGGTTTACCGCTGACTGGGGTGTACGTTGGGCAGGAGACGAAGTTTTTCCAGAATAGGATTGGTGGCACTGGTGCTGGTAATGCACCTCCATACCCTGGTGGTAATGCTTGGCCTTTGGCTAGTGGGATATCGGTGCCAACGGTTGAGTATAATCAGATTGAAAACATTGATCCTAATAACTACTCCTCTAATCTTACGCCTTTTTGGCTTAGCCCACCATATTGGTCTTCGATAGTTAATCTATCATCAAATAGCGTTAAGTATTATCCTTACAGGAATGAATTTGTAGAAGTTCGAGAGTTGCCAATTGGTTCCGGCAACTACTTTAATAACACAAGCGAACTAAACTACGCTACAGCGAACTATTGCTTTGTCCCTCAGCATGCTCCTTCAAACCCAACAGCTGATCAAAGAGAAATTTGCGATTTGTCTCCGTTGAATACCTCAGTTAATTACTTTCCGTTATTGCGTATGGGCATAAATAGCCTAACTGATATTGGTCGAGCTGATAAAAATATGGGGATATTGATTTACCCTAATCCAACTTCAGGTAGAATAAGTATTGAGTTACCGAATGGCCCAGAGTTCTCTCAGATACAGATTAGAGATATTGCAAGTCACCTAGTCTTATCCCAGCATGTTGCTGGAAACTCTAGGTTAGAATTTAATCTGACAAATTTTCCTTCAGGTGTTTACTTCCTATTCGTTGATAGTGTTGCTAAGCCATATAAAGTAGTCAAGCAGTAATTATGAAGTACTACTTGACTTTAATGTTAGTTGTGCTATCTTACTTGTTGCCTGCGCAACAAGTTGTCTGGATACAAAAAACATCAGCATCTATAAATGATGATCGATTATTTGCCATAACTAGCCTTGATAGTAATGGATACTATGCTGTTGGTGGTGGTTATCTTTATCGTGTCCTAATATCCATCTTTCTTACAGACGGTAGTCACCTTGCAAAATTTGGCAAGGCTGGTAATATGTTATGGGTGCGTCCACTTGGTTATGCCGGTTATTCTAAAGGGGTCGTATCAATTGATGATCGGAATTTGGCTGTAGTTACTCAAGTTTTAGACTTTGATGATCCTGCTGATAGAGGTGGTTTTGTCTTCCAATTAGTGGACTCTACTGGTAGTATTATCCGTTCTTCCATTGTTAAGGACATGGGTTTTACATTAGAACCATACGGAATGTTCAAAGCCAAAAATGGAGATTTGCTGGTTTATGGCATTTCTAGTCGTGGGCGAATATATGCTAATACCAACCTAGACTGGTTTTTAGCACGTTTCACTCCTCAAGGCTATTTAGATTGGATTAAAGCTTACAATCCAGGCGCCACTAGGCCGAACCAGTTTGCTGCCTTTAATGATGCGGATGGCAAAATCATCTTGGGGGGGTCGGTGGCCAATCGTTTGGTGCGCATGGTTGTAGACTCCAATGGGGCGATTGTGGACAGTACTCGAAATCTATTTGTGCCTCCGACTACTGGTGGACCTAGTTACAATTTTGTTCAGCGATGCCCTGATGGGGGGCTTTTGGTGCAAACAAGTGTACTTGCAAGTACTTCTTTACCTCCCGACTCTTATTTTGTCAAACTAAGATCTGATTATAGTCAAGAGTGGTTGATCTCAGAAATTGGTCACGGCTGTGATATTCCTGCTCGCATTATGGACGATGGTAGCCTGATTTATATATCAATTCAGACTTCAAATCGCACTTATTATATGACTAAAGCAAATAGTGCAGGACAACAACTTTGGCGCATTCCGATTGTATCAGTTCCTGGGAGTAGCAGTATATTGCTTCCAGGAATCACCTATAACGCTGATCAAAGTGCAGTCATTTGTGGTTTCATTGCTGATGGTACGAGGGTTCCGTATCTAGGCGAGGACTTTTACCTCACTAAAATTGCCAACTTCGGTCGGCCATTTGACCCGCTTACAGAGTTAGCTGGCCCTCGGGAGGTGGCGTTATCTATTGCCCCTGTTGTCTTCCCCAATCCAACTTCTGGGCAGGTGCAGTTCCGTGGGCTAGATCGGCTTGGGCAATTGCGGTTGTACACCACTGCTGGCTCCCTAGCCCTAGATGCGCCCATCTTGCCAGACCAAGCCCTAGACCTTACTGGTTTGGCCCCTGGGCTATACCTCTATCGCCTCACAGTGGCAGATGGCAAGGTGCCTTTTGTTGGGCGGGTGGTGGTGCGGTAGGTGTTTGTCTGAAATCGGATTAGACGGATTTTTGGGATTCGTGTGTACTATTCGCTCATAGGCGGCATCCCAATAGCAGGGATGATTTTTCAACCCCATCCCTATAATCCTTTAAATCTTATTTCTAAAATCCTAGTTCAGACGGACCCTTCCCTACACCCTCCTCAACTTCCGCAGCGGAGCCACCATACCCGCAATTAGGCCAGTAACGCCCATGCTGAGCACACCGCCTAGGACAATTGATCGCTGCAAACCAAACCAGGAGGCTGTAAGGCCAGATTCAAAGGAACCAATTTCGTTGCTGCTGGTGATGAAGATGGACTCAACTGCGGAGACACGACCCCGCATGGTTTCAGGTGTATAGGTTTGCATTATCGTGATCCTTATTACGACACTGATATGGTCCAGGGCTCCACTAATGGCCAAGGCCAGAAGGCTAATCCAGAACACTTCGCTAAGGCCAAAAACGACCATACAAGCACCAAAACCAGCCACTGACCAAAGCAGGGTTGGCCCATATCCCCAGCGGATGGTACGGCCAAAGAGCGCAACGGCCATCAGCACCGCGCCGACGGCAGGGGCAGCCCGCAAAATGCCCAGTCCCTCTGGCCCTGCATGGAGGATTTTATCACTCACGGCTGGCAAAAGGGCCACTGCGCCACCCAGCAAGACGGCAAACAGATCGAGTGTGATGGCCCCCAAAATGATGGGATGCCGAAGGACAAAACCCAGTCCTTCCTTGATGCTCAGGATCATTGGCAGGCGATTCGGATTGTCTGGCTTTGGACGGCGTGGTAGAAACTTTAGTGAAAGCAGGCTTCCAGTGCATAAGATCATGCTGAGGCCAAAGGTGGCCGTCGGCCCGACGATGCCATAGAGGAGCCCTCCAATCGCAGGCCCAATGACAGCAGCCGTTTGCCAAGTGCCAGATAGCATACTAGCCCCATCCGCTAAGTCGGCCTTGCTCAAAACCTCTGACTGGAGACCAAAATAGGCAGGGCTGAAGAAGGCCCGAGCTACGCCATCCAGCACAATGGACACAAACAGTACCACCAGTTGGAGATCTACCGTTAGCATAGTCGATAGGGTAGTGTCTGGACTAAGCAAGGTGCCAACAGTGCTTATAGTCCGTAAAAATAAGCAGAACAGCAGCAGGGTGATTGTAAGCCGCATCTGTTTGTGACGGCTACTATTGTCGGCCACATGGCCAGCAAAGAGGGCTAATCCTATTGCGGGGATCGCTTCGGCGAGCCCTATATAGCCTAACCAAAGTGGATTTTTGGTCAGGTCATAGATCCGCCAGCCAAGGGCCACACCTGCCATCTGGTTGGCCAAAACCACCAACAAACGTGAGGTCAAAAGGGCCCTAAATGGTATTTGGCGGAGGAGGAAGGTAGCGCGAGACATAGCGCAAAGGTAAGGCTATATCGATTGTCCAATGACCTAGGCCCTGCACTGGCAATAGCCGACCGTTTTAACCAACAAATTCTGGTACCGAACGTAGCCCACGGATGACCTCAGCAACAGTTAGCCGCTTTTTGCCCGGGAACTGCATGGATATTGGGGCAATGGCTCCATCAGCAGTGCCGATCAGGAGTTGATCTTTCAGGACCAAGATTTGGCCTGGGTTTAGTGCTGCGCCATGTGCCTCTATCACCTCATGTTGGCTCAGCACGGTAGTTTGGTATAGTTTGACCTTTTCGCCAGCCCAAAGGAAATAGGCGGCAGGAACGGGGCTTAATCCACGGACTAGGTTCTGGATCCTGATGCTAGGCCACGAAAAATCGATCAATCCTGTTTCGGCTTTTAGCTTAGGAGCCCGTGATCGGTCGGGTTCGCCTTCGATGGCCGTTGGCAACTCCCCTTGCGGAATCGGGGTGATGGTGCCAGCCAATAAGCCCGATAGCGTCTGGACCAGTAACTCACTGCCTGCTATGGCCATCCGTTGGTACAGACTACCGAAATCATCTTCTGGTAGGATGTCCACCTCTTGCTGCATCAGCAAATCTCCTGTGTCGATCTCGTGCCGCAGCAGGAAGGTGGTAACACCAGTTTTGGTCTCACCATTGATGAGTGCCCAGTTGATCGGTGCAGCACCTCGGTAGTTCGGCAAAAGGCTTCCGTGGACGTTGAGGCTTCCCATTGGCGGCATATCCCAAACGATTTCGGGCAACATCCGGAAGGCTACGATGACTTGTAGGTCTGCCTTGAGGGCTGCTAAATCCTCCAGAAAATCAGGGTTACGGAGTTTTTCGGGCTGGAGGATTGGTAGGTTGTGCGCCAGAGCCACCTCCTTAACTGCTGATGGTACCAAGTCAGAGCCTCGTTTGCCGGGTTTATCCGTTGCAGTCACAACCCCAACTACATCGATGCCCAATGCAGGTCCATCTGTCAGCAATGCCTGCAACGAAATGGCGGCAAAGTCAGGTGTGCC
>CANHWS010000243.1 GCA_947464365.1 Cytophagaceae bacterium
GATATCGCCGCCACCTACTACTACTGGTCCGAAGTTGCCATCTGCATCCGATACTTGCACCATAAACTGGTTACCAGCCTTGAAGATGGTGTTGGTCGGTGCGGTAACAGGAACATTCAGGTTGGTGAGTGGACAGAAGGTACCGTTTGCGATACCACTACCAACAGTGAGACAAGCATTGGTTAAACTCACGAACAATCGTTGTGACCCAAGGCTTTCCCCGCATTGGTTCAGGGCTGTCAGATAGACCGAAACGGTGTCTTTGACAGGGTCATTGTCACTGTTATAGGTAGGATCCCAATAGATGGTTCCCACCGTATCCGATCCTGAGGCAGTACCAGCGTCGTTGTTGCTTAGCTTCCAACGATAGCTGCTTGCGAAAGGCACTCGGTAGGTCTTGAAGACCGAAGTACCTGTCAAACACAAATTATCAGTATTACCAAACGGGGGGAATGGCTGATCTGGTGGGCCATCCGCAATAGCGACTGTAACAGTATCACCACCAGTAAAAGGACTCGTAGCGCTGATGGTGAGCTTATAGTTTTGGGCAATAGGCGCCCAAGGTGGTATGCTAAGGCTCATTGTCCGGAGATTACGGGCTTGCACGGTGCTGTCCGAAATGACATTACCGTTTGAGTCGATCAGCGATACCGTGAATTCGTTGTTCGGATTATAAGCATAATCACCCGGCAGGCTCAGCGGCACAGCCCCTTCGACCCAATTAGGTGCTACGACCGTAAGGAGCCTTCGGCAGAACGTCTGGCCAGCAACCAATGGTTTGATACGTTGCGGTGGTATCGAAAGCTTGGCCAATATCGCCGTTTGCCCGTATGCAGAGTCACTTGCCGCTCCTGTCCATGCAGGCCGGTTTACTGTTGGCATGGTATTTGGTCGCGAGGTAAGGCTTGCTGGGCTCCCTGTCTCCGCATTGCGGTGCTGGCCAACAACAACAATTCCGTTCAGGATCGGCACAGCGCAAGCTAAGTTCGTATTGTCACTACCTCTCTGGGTCCTCGGATCCCATACACCCGTTAATAGGGTGCTATATCGGACACTTGCCAAATCAGGCGAATAAACCCGTGCAAACCAGCTCCATGCTGACAGTGAGTCAAGCGGAAGGGCACGGTCTGGCTTCAGCATTTTCTGGTGGGCCGTTTTAGTGGTTACAACCCTTCTCCCAATACCCGTGATACAAACAGAACCGCCACGGCTAATGTGCATCTTATTGTACTGACATAAAGTAGTGTTAAGAGAGATCCATCCACTATTAGGGTCATACCAACCATCCATATTGGGGTCCTGTTGGATGGCTCCAAAACCACCGGTGCCACCACTGAACTCCGCCAAGTATGTGGCATGCATAATGCGGCCAAGGTCCAGAGTGTATTTGCCTATCCAACTCACGAGGGCCGATCCACCACCCGTACCAGTAAAGCCATTCTGGTAGGACCGAGCCGTGGGATTGTAATACAGATCTGTGCCAGCAAAAAAGTTCTCAACGTTGTTGCCGGCAGCCCTAGCGATCACCACAACTTGGTTATTGAAATAGTCGATCTCGAGTGCATCAACCCACTGATCTGGCGGGCTAAGGTCAATAGTCTCTTGATAAAGCCGGCGCCACCACTTTTGACGGCCACTACTATCCATAGCAACGAGGGCTGGTTCAAAGTCCCCTAAGCCACTAGGCAGGTTCGTTTTGACGCAATAGCCGATAAACATATCGTTATTACGTTTATCGATCACGATCGAACCAACACGGTGCGTGCGGTTGTCATGGACGTAGCCTAAGTACCCTCCGTTATTACCATTAGTGCCACCAGGGATGCTTGGTCCGTCATAATAGAAGTCATCAGGATAGGCCCCCTTGCGGCCAGGGTTGTTGTTTTCATCCACCATCGTGGTGTCAAACAATCGTTGCGAAGGGCTTCGAAGTGCACCACGCACATTACCAGCTTTCATTATGATCGCACTATACTGATCTCCTGGAATGGCTCTTAAACGTTGAAACCCATTACTGCCTTGATAGTGGTAGAACCAATTACGGACTAGGTCAGGGGTGCCATTGGACTTTAACCGCTTGATGAAACAACGCGAAGCAACGGACTGAATCATGGTCTGCCCCTCAGTATAGACCACCTTGCCATCATTCTGGACATCCCACGGTTGTAGGACCTCGTGCTCATCATCTGTCTGGAAACAATCCACATTATATATCCAAGTGGCGTTTACCGCAGCTGGTAGTGCAGTCGTAAAGTTATAGTCGAGCCGAGCGATGTAATAGCCGTCATTATTCCCAGGCGCCGCTCTACGGCCTGAGATATAGACCATGGCATTGTCGGCGTTTTCGTTCGGGACGGTGGTTGTCCGAAGCCTGTTTATATCATGTGCAGTATTGATCGGGAACCGAATCAGAGACAGGGGCGTTTCCATATCCTTGCTCATGTGGAGCAGGAAGGCATAGTTCTGACCTGTGGTGTTGCTGTTGAGGCTACCGCTACTACTATTAAGGTTTGTGGTGTTACCGAGGGTGCGGGTGGGCAAGCCTGCTGGTAACCAATCCAGATTATCTGCTGCCCCCATAACAACGACGGTGCTGTCGTAGGTAGGGTTGGAGCTCAGGACAACCCAAGCATTCTGGAAATACTCTTTGTTGACTATGCCACTGCCAGTTTTGCCGACATAGGTCACCACATTGGTAGACTGGGCATTTGCTCTTGATAGACCTACTGTGACCAAGGTCATCAAGATCAGACCAAAGCGAATTAAAATCGCTGGACTAGTAATACTTTTTCGCATCCGATTTGGGTCGGTTAATTATGTGTACACTCTAATGCAGTGTAAATCTAGCAGATTGTCATAACGATGCCTTGCATTTTGTCATCAAATTTGCAACGCCTACCATTTGTCAAGCATCTGGAAGGGAAATGAAAGGCAATTCTGTTCAAAGCAGGAGAATAATCAACTAGATCTGGATCAAGGCTAATGTTTGTTTGCAGTGCTTTCGGTAATATTGTATTGCCAACCTAACCATGTCTGAGCCCCGCACCTGTCATAGGTTTAGGATCAGCAAAAAATTAGGATTCGTCGCTGCCTTGCATCGGCATCCACACGCTTTAGCCATATGTCCGCACAAGTCCATCCCGTAGCCAGATTTCGTAAGGCTATGACCCAATTTTTCAGCCTTAGTCACGCTCTCAATGCTAAAGTATGCGCATTGACTATCCTGATTATTCTCTTAGGATTTCAGCAGCAGGGCTTTGCTCAGACGATAACAGTTAATGCATTCACACCAGTAATTTGTGCTGGCACGCCAAACAACCTTAGCATCCCGATCACCAAAACGGGCACCTTCTCTGGTAGTGCCTTCCGCGCTGAGCTCAGCCAACCGGCACCAACACTTGGGTTTGCTCCGCCAACAATCACTGGCAACAACAGCAACGTGCCGGGATCTAACGGTTTTGTAAACTTAGTCGTACCAGCTGTTACCTCGTTTGGTCAATATCAAATCCGGGTTGTTCATGTGGCAAGTGGTACCACATCAAACGTTGTCAACTTCACGATCACCCCCCCCTATACGGTCGATCTGGTCAACAACACAGCCCTTTGCGCTACTGATACCGTGCGTTTCGGACTAAACATGGGGCCAGCACCCTATTATACAAGCCTTAGTATTGGCAGTAGCACCCGCCGTTGGAAACGGAATGGAACCATCATTACGGGCCAGACGGCAACCACACTTACCTTATTGCCGAACCAATACCGCGCTGGGGATATCATCTCAGCAGAGGTCAGGACCAATAGTGGCTGTTTTGGTGGCCCCTCAGCTGCTTTTGTTGTCACAAGGTCAGATACCTTAGGCGGTATTAAACTAGATAGTTTGGCCAATCGTCGTGTTTGCCCCGGACAAGTGGTCAACCTCAATTGGTCGATGTTAAAGGCCCCTATTGGCAATTACATCGTGCAGCTTTCTGATACTTTAGGTAGGTTCAACCCACCATCTGACGTTGCTTTGGTCACAGGTTTTAATGCTGCGTATACCATCCCAGCTGCCATCTTGCAGAAGCCAAACTACCGATATGCGATTAGAGTTATTGTCAACGCGATCACAAACCCCATTTTTTGCGACAAGTCTAACACAATCCCAATACTTGTAGGCAGCGCCACCGCAAGTGCTTCATTCCTAGCCTCGGCCGATAGTGTGTGCAGCGGCACCCCAATCACCTATACTGGCAATAGCCTTGGCTTTACCGCACCGCAATATGTCTGGACGGTCAACGGGGTGCAACAAGCCACCACTCCGAACCTCACGCTTGCCTCGCCAAACAATCGTGATACGGTTCGGCTGGTTGTGTCTGGAGCCACTACTTGTGGCAACCGCACGGTTGTAGTTCCTTTTCAATTAGCACGCGTACTGCCAATCCCGACTCGACCGGCTCTATTGGGTGATACAGTTTGCGGACAAGGCGCTGTGACGTTGCGTGCAACACCGCCCCCAGCTGGGGAGATCATCCGGTGGTATAACAGCAACAACTTCTTGGTTGGGACGGGTAACTCGTTCAGGACAAATACTCTGACTGCTTCTGCCACTTTTACTGCAAAAGCCTTCAACGGAATTTGTGATGGACCAACATCTACCGTTGATGCGGTAGTAACCCCAATCCCTCAAAAACCAAGAATTTTAGGCTTTGGCCTGCCTGACACCATCGTCTGTGCAGGAGAGCAAATTCAGCTTCAGTCAGCCGTGGGTGCTACCCGCTACCTATGGAGTACGGGCGCCACCACCCCAGCTATCACGGTATCTCAACCAGGCAAATACACCCTCAACATCTATAACGGCAGCTGCATTAGCCCAACCTCTGACACCATTAGGGTAACGTACCGGCAGCCATTAATAGCCCCACAAATAAGCCAGTCCAACCCAGTTTGTGGATTTGGAATCACAACCTTATCCATCAACAATCCTGACCCGGCCCTTACCTATTTTTGGTATGATGCCTCAGGAACCACTCTTGTAGGAAGTGGTACTGGCCTTGCGCTCAACCTGACCCAAACAGTTACATATAGTGTCGTCGCCCGCCTTGGTCGGTGTACTAGCACTCCGACCCCAATTGATGCGACGGTCACGCCCCTGCCTGCTAAACCAACCATTACCGCAAGTACGACTCAGCTATGCCCTGGCACTACTGCTACATTGACTGCAATCCCAGGGTATTCTAATTATGACTGGACTGATGGGGTTA
>CANHWS010000244.1 GCA_947464365.1 Cytophagaceae bacterium
CCTTCGGCAGGGTTGACATAGCGTCTTTTGTCAGGCTGGAGGCAGGCGAGCTTCAAGTAGTCCAGCTGGGAGCGATATAGTGGCAATAACTCAGGCGGCAGACTATAGATCGCTAGTTCTGTAACCTGCTGGTGGCAGCCAAATCCCCAACCCAATACGGACTGTACCTGCCCTAAGAGCAAACCTAATCCACATATCAGAATCCGGACCACTGTTTGCCGTCTCAAGGATGCCAGTCTATTGATCATTTCAAACGAAAAGGAAGGATGATTCAGGTAGATTTCAGACTGGTAGCGCAGGAATAGACGGCCTATGCGCCTCCTATGCTATGTGCGCCGTACCTTAGCCACCCTAAACATACACACCCCACGTGGGATATCCAATGGCGACACTTTCGGCAGTGATTACAGGTGGTACCAAGGGAATAGGCCTGGCCCTTGTCCAGCGTTTTGCAGCAGCAGGTTTTCAGGTCCTGACCTGTGCTCGCTCTTTAGTAGGCTTTGAGGCCATCCAGACGCAGTATCCTAGTGGGCAAATCAAGGCTCTTGCAACCGACATGAGCAAACCTGAGGAGGTTGCGGCTTTTGCGGCTTTCGTGCTAGCCGAGGTCGGCAACCCATCGGTCCTGATCAATAACACAGGGGTTTTCCTCCCTGGCACCATCTTGGGCGAGCCTGCAGGCAACCTCGAGCTCATGATCAACACCAATGTCTATTCGGCCTATCACCTCACAAGGGCATTGGTCCCTGCGATGTTGACGGCCGGATCAGGGCACATCTTCAACATCTGTAGCACCGCTAGCCTAGTGGCCTACCCTAACGGAGGGTCCTATTGCATCAGCAAATTTGCTCTATTGGGTATGACCAAAGTCCTACGCGAAGAGCTCAAAACTTCGGGTCTGCGCGTCACGGCAGTAATGCCCGGGGCTACCCTCACCAGTAGTTGGGACGGGGTTGATCTGCCCGAGGATCGTTTTATGCCCCCCGCGGATGTCGCCGAGCTGATCTGGCAAGTTTATTCGCTAAGCCCGCTGACCGTTGTTGAGGAGCTGGTCCTACGGCCGCAATTGGGTGATATTAGCTAGGGCATCGCCTATCTACTGATAACGTTTGGGCCCATACCAGTTGCCTAGCGCAGCGTAAAGGCCTCTTTGGCTTGTTTGGAGCGTGGAAATGCCAATCCGATCCAGAATATATCTACTGTGGCGGTCATCCTAGGTGATTGGACGAGTTGCTGCCAAAGGTTTTGGTTTGCTGCGGTGCTGTATGGCCTTATGATCAGGATGCAGGTGCTTGGCTCGACACTAGTCAGTAAGGATTGCGTTTCAGCACATTGACCATCAACTACGATGACCATCTGCCGGATCTTACGCTCTAGCTCATCCAGAACGGCTGGGTAGGCATTGATAGTTTCAATACCTGATTGGCTAAACATCCGGATGGTTACTGGTTGCCAATGCGCCAGCAGCCGTCCTACAACCTTAGTCCAGTCAGTAGGCAGACCTAAATCCTCCAGCCATGGCCATTGGGCTTGGCTTGATAGCGTCTCAGTCTTGGGCCGCAGCACCGTTGTATAAAGATGATACACAAAAGGCGAATGCAGTCCGTGGGCATTGCCAGCCAATAGCCAATGCCTAATGCGATGCCACCAATAGCTACCCATCTACCTTGGCCTTATCTAGTTGAGCATACTTGGTCCCTCGAGTGTGAACTCTGGGATTTCGACCTTGATGAAACTGCCGTTACGTGTTTTCTCCATCTCATAATATCCCCTCATTCTGCCGAACGGTGTGTTCAGATGGCAAGCCGAGGTATAGGTGTGCGATTGCCCAGGCTCTAGGATCGGTTGTTGGCCCACTACGCCTTCGCCCATCACAATTTCCCGCCCATAGACCGAGTCGGTGATCTCCCAATAGCGCCGGATCAGCTGCAGGGTATGCGGGCTGTTGTTCATGATCTTGATCCGGTAGCTGAACACCCACTTAGGGTCTGGCATCCGGTGGCTAAACCGGGCCTCGTATTGCGTATCTACCTCGATGGTGACACCGTTGGTTGTTGCTGCTAGTGGGGTATTCATGTTCGTGATGGAGGAGAGAATGGATTTTCGAGGCGATAGGGGCATGCCGCTAGGCTATATAACGGCTTGAGTAAGGCTTTTTGTTTGGCGTCTGAGTGCCTTTTACTTAGGCTCCTGTTACAGCACCACCAAAAAGTGGCCACCTGCTGGCAAGGGCCTGAGCACGGACCTAACAAACGTACGACAAACAAAAAAAATCTGCAACAATTGACGGACCTATTGCAAATGTGGGGCCAAAGTCTTTACCTTTGCAACCCGCAAGCGCAAAACGTTTGTGAAGACCCTTACCTAGAGAGATGGCAGAGTGGTCGATTGCGGCGGTCTTGAAAACCGTTGACTGTTAAAGGTCCGGGGGTTCGAATCCCTCTCTCTCTACCAAAGCGGAATGCACTTCACCTGAAGTTTGCGTTCCGCTTTTTTGTTGCCCTAGACTAGCTGATAATGAGCGACCTAGCTCAAAAATCGCATTGACCTTCGGGGTTCGATAACCACCTAAAACCTTGTCATAGGTAATACCTGTGGGGATGAGGGTTTTCTGGAGTTTTTGGCGGTTGCGGAAGTCTGCTTTTTGCCATAAAATCTGCATTTCTGAAGCTATTGAGAGGGGGGATCGAGCTTTGAAAATCTTGATGACTCTTTGGAAGCCCAATAGGAGCCGTCGCTTCAGGATTATAGCTTATGCTTTTGGTACTGACACTTGGATTGGCTTCTACACTGCCAACGAATTCCTAGACTGAACTCGTAAATGATAAGTTATTAACACCTTTTTGGAAGTGTATCACCCAGCTTTGCGTAATGGCTTTATCCGGATAGATGCCAACTGGAAAAGTTAGGGAACCTACTAGTCATGTCTAACAAAACACCTCCGCGATATGCACCAGATACTGGAGTTTAACCGCAGCCATCATAACCTTTACCAAGCCGTGAGCGACTGGGAGTTGAACGGACTCTATTTTTATGCCTTTAACCAATAGTATGTACTGACCAAGGTTTAAGCCATCATATACAGCCACTTGGCTGAGATTACTGGATTGGTATTGACTTCTTTCCCCCTTTGTGGGTAGGTTGGGTTGGTTTGTGGTTGAATGTTTGGGGGTGAGTTGAGTGGTGGAATGGTATATTCCTTTTCATACCTATAAATATCATTAGGATGGTATAGAGGTGTGTAATGTTAATGAAGTTCACTATTAACGTTTATGATTCGGTTTGCTAGTGCTCTAGTAACTAGTTGATAATCAGCCACCTGTGTGCGGTTCGTCGGCCTAGTTGTCAGCCGTTGTACGCCCTCGGGTGGGACCGTAGCGACAAGCTGACCACCGACTATTATCAAAATCAATATAAGTATAGCCACATAGATAATTTTAATTTACTTTGTAAATTGATGACTTGTGATTTTACCCAAAAAATCAATAGTCAATTCAATTCCTTCGAAAGATCTTGCTATTATATTTGGACCAATTATATTAAAATATGTTATAGTATTCGGTAATTTCGACCAGTTGATATTATACTCCTCCTGCCTGAGTTGCCAAATAACTTCCCAGTTTGAGTCTAACATAAATAGGTTATTATTAAAGACCTCTAGTCTAAATTTGGGATAAATTATGGTTAGATAATTTCCGTTTGGAAGTTTTTCTAACTGGGATATGTTGAATTTTCCAAAATTGCTTTCTTCGATTTTCATTTGCCTAATGGTTTGGAAGGTGAAAAAGATGATTCGGGAATGGGATTGATTAATTTTAGTTGAAATCCACCACCTTTGCCCCAATCCTTAATTTCTCCAGCAATACCTGTAGAAACCTTTATTCCAGGTGGAACAATTACATTGGTAATACCTACTGGTGTTTTTTCGAGTGCAAATAAGGCTTTGAGTTGATCAGGGTTTAAACCTGCAATTTGATTTTTGGTAGTTAACCAACCACCAGCAGGACTTGCATTCAAATCCGAAACCAAACGCACCATCTCCGTATTCTTGGTCGTAACATACTCAGCAACTGTGGTTCCTGTCTTCCACATTGGTTTTAAATTGTTAGCAGCCGCAGCCTCATTTAGTTCCTCCGCAGCCCTTGTTATAATCTTAGCACTACCACGACCTGGGGTAGGTAAATCTGCCCCACTAAATATAGCCGCAGCCGCTGTTAAAGTTTGTGGATGTGAATAGCTCCACAATAAAGCCCTACTCCCAAAGGAAACAGCAGCAGAACCTACAGCAGGTGCAGCAAAAACCGCGCCAACTAAAGCCGCCCCAGAGGCCGCACCATAAATTACGCCTTTATCGTATTGTTGCCGCTGAATTTTATTCATCCTTTGGACATTCGGATCAGAACTTGGTAAGTCTAGTCGACCTTCAGCACCATCAAGATCTGTTGCCTGGATTGGTGTATTACTGGAGAATTGGTAAGGCGTTAGCGATGGGAATTGTTTCCATAACGGATCCACTGTCAAAAATCGCCCTATCCCCTCATCATACATCCGGAAACCATAGTCATAGCGGCCTCCGAACGATCTGAGGGATTCCTTACCATTATATGCGTATCGGTATCGATCAGATGGGGGTGGCCGAGGACAAACCTTCGTCACCACCAAACTATCAATCGCCAAATCTGCCTCACCTAGTATGCGAATGTTGGTTAAAGTATCAGTAGCGACGAATGTTTGGCTAGCAATGATTGGGAATGTAGTTGCAAAGAACGAGGTATCAACACCGCTGCTAGTTAAAGTGATTTGACCGTCTTTTCCATCACAGATTTTCCATTGGACTTGGTAGGTGGCACCAATTATTGTTGGCAAATGACGAATCGCATTAGCACCACTTTTAAGATCCAGCTGTATGCCTGATGCACAAATGTCCTTAACTCGGAATTCGTCAAAAGTCCAACCTATCGGCTCAAGGCCATTATCTACAAACCCTTCCGCCAACACAGGGCAAATCCCAGAGGCATTGCTAGTGGCCAATGTCGCACAATAATTAGGATCGTAAACCTCAACATTGAGGTTACAGATCTGCATATCCCCTTGGCCATCACCATCGCACCTAATTTGAACGGTAATACTTTGTTCCAGCTCAATGATGGCAGAAATATTGCCTGAGTTGGTGTAGGTGAAGAAGTCCACATCCGTTTGTTTGTTGCGGATGGCGATGTATTGATTGCTATTTAGC
>CANHWS010000245.1 GCA_947464365.1 Cytophagaceae bacterium
GACACCACCATTGGTCCTTACTGCAAAGTCGGCGGCGAGGTTAGCAACACGGTTTTTCAGGCCTTTAGCAACAAGGGGCATGATGGTTTCCTTGGCAATAGCGTCATTGGTGCCTGGTGCAACCTCGGTGCCGATACCAACAGCAGCAACCTCAAGAACAACTACCAGCAGGTCAGCATCTTTAGCTACGCCAGCAATAGCCAGCGCAACACTGGGCGGCTATTCTGCGGCCTCATCATGGGCGACCATAGCAAGGCAGGCATCAATACCATGTTCAACACCGGCACTGTAGTCGGCGTCGGATGCAACATCTTTGGTGGTGGTTTTCCTGCCAAACACCTTGAACCCTTCACTTGGGGCGGTTTGCAGGACGGCTATAGCCACTACAAAATCAACAAACTGATCGAGACCGAACGTATGGTGATGGCGCGCCGCAGCCTAGACCTCACACCCGAATATGAGGCCATGATGCGCTTTTTGCATACCTACATCCATGACCACGCCAAGCCAATACGGGACCTAGGGCAATAATTTAGTACATCATGGCCCTCTCTGCACCGAGCAAATATCTTTTTCAATGCCTCTAGTCCAGACGCAATTCCTATGGCCCCACCAACGATAGCACCCAAGGTCTGTATTATCCAGACAGCCTTTCCGGGGGATGTCGTTTTAGCCTTAGGGCTGGTCGAGACCATTAAGGCATTGGCATCAGAGGCTACCATTCATTTTGTGGTTCGGGATGGTAACCAAGGGCTACTCAAGGACCACCCCTATATTACTCAGGTCCATGTCTGGCATAAACGTGCGGGCAAGTTTCGCTCCATTTGGGCACTCGGCAAGGTCCTCAGGGTACAGCAATTTGATGTCGTTATCAATGCCCAACGCTTCTTCAGCAGTGGGTTGATTGCCTATCTGGCAGGAGCTAAAACAACGATTGGTTTCCGCAAAAATCCGCTATCGTTCCTCTATTCCCACAAGGTTGAACACAATTTCGGCCCCACCATCCATGAGACGGACCGCAACCACGGGCTGATATTGGCTTTATGGCCCACTGCAACCAAAATTCTACCGAAGCTATATCCCAGCCCTGAGGATTTCGCGAAGGTCCAACCCTACCAAGCCTCCAAGTATATCTGTATAGCACCGGCCTCGGTCTGGTTTACCAAACAATGGCCTGCTAACCAATGGATTGATTTTCTGGATCATTGCCCGCCAAATTACAGGATTTATATCCTTGGTGGCCCAACAGAAAGGACCCTTGGCGACCAGATCATGGCCTCGACCACACATCCATCGGTCCAGAACCTTGCAGGCTCATTATCGTTCTTGGCTTCTGCTGCCCTTATGGCCAAGGCCGACATGAACTACACCTGCGATAGCGCACCACTCCATATCGCAGGGGCGATGGCTGCACCTGTGCGGGCAATATTCTGCAGCACCGTACCAGCCTTTGGTTTTGGCCCAATGTCCGCCTTTCCTCTTGGTGGCACTATCCAAACCACAGAGACCCTCAGCTGTCGCCCCTGTGGACTGCACGGACACAAAACATGCCCCGAAGGCCATTTCCGCTGTGCCACTTCCATTGCTGCAACACAGTTGTTGGAAGCCCTGCCCTTGTCCTGATAGCCTAATCATGTTTTGTCCTTACCTTTGGGAGGCGCCTACGGGTGTATCAAGGCAACTTTGTTGCCATCCACACTTCAGGAATCTACAGCAGAATAGTCAGGGCCTAGATTAAGGTCCAGAGCCAACCCTGCCCCTACCAATACACCATCACAACAGCATCCTCATCATTATGTCGGCAGCCGAGACAACAGTCAAAACCATCACCCTCAACGACCTACACATTAGCCTAGGCGCCAAAATGATGCCATTTGCAGGCTTCAATATGCCTGTACGCTATTCGTCTGACCTAGACGAGCACCACACTGTACGCAATGCTGTGGGTGTTTTTGATGTCTCTCACATGGGCGAGTTCGTTGTGGAAGGCCCGCATGCGCTGGACCTCATCCAACGCGTCACGACCAATGATGTTAGCCTCCTGACCGACAACAAAATCCAGTACAGCTGCATGACCAATGCAGAAGGTGGCATCGTAGATGACCTACTGGTCTATCGCTTCAGTGCCGAACAATACCTTTTGGTAGTCAATGCGGGTAACATCGACAAGGACTGGGCCTGGATCAACCAAAACAACACCAATGGTGCCACCCTCCGGAACCTATCAGACGAGTGGTCCTTATTCGCTGTACAAGGCCCCAAAGCCATTGAAGCCCTCCAGCCCCTCACCACTGCCGACCTGAGTGCCATTAGCTATTACACATGCGTGGTGGATACCTTGGCAGGGATACCTGGTGTCCTGATCTCAGCAACAGGATATACAGGCGCTGGCGGATTTGAACTCTATGTCAAAAACGCCAATGCCCTTGAGGTCTGGAATGCCATTTTCGCAGCTGGTGCCCCATTTGGCATCAAGCCGATTGGCCTTGGCGCAAGGGATACCCTACGCCTCGAGATGGGCTTCTGCCTTTATGGCAACGACATCACCGACACGACCAGCCCACTCGAAGCTGGCCTAGGTTGGGTCACCAAGTTCAGCAAGGATTTTAATGCCAAACCTATCCTTGAGGCACAAAAAACAGCTGGACTGACACGTAAATTGGTTGGTTTCAAACTGTTGGAGCGCGCCATCCCACGCAGCCACTACCCGATCACAGATGGTGCTGGCAACACGATCGGCGAGGTCACCTCTGGCACACAAAGTCCCACCTTAGGCTATGGCATCGGCATGGGCTATGTCACGGTCGAGCACAGCAAACCAGGGTCCAGCATCGCGATAGAAATCAGGGGAAAACAAGTCCCAGCTGAAGTCGTTAAACTACCATTCGTGGCCAAAGCAAACTAAATCCCGACCTCAAGCCAATCTGTCTGACCAATAACAAACTCCTAACCCCACCCTGATGCCCAAAATCGACGTTTGCCATAGTCCTACCCTACTTCAACACTATCAACTGGCCGGCAAATGTGTGGTGATTATTGACATCTTGAGGGCAACCTCGACCATCGTAGCAGGGTTGGGATACGGTATCCGATCTTTCTACCCAGTTGCCACGCTCGACGAATGCCGCACGCTAGGCAACCAAGGTTACCTAACCGCAGCAGAACGTGAAGGCATCAAAGAAGCAGGATTTGATCTCGGCAATTCGCCCTTAGCGCTAGAGCGTCCAGACTTCATCGGCAAGGACATCGCAATCACTACGACAAATGGCACGGTAGCCTTGCACGAAAGCAGAGCTGCCAAAACCATATTGGCCGCTGGTTTTATCAATCTCGACGCTACATGCCAGTATCTAGCCAATCAAGAAGACGATGTTTTGATGGTCTGTGCAGGCTGGAAGGGACTACCAAGTGCCGAGGATACCCTTTTTGCAGGAGCAGTTGCAGATTTATTGATCAACGATGTAAGCTATTACCACCTATTTCAGGCCACATCAGATGCGGCCCACATGGCCATAGCGTACCATCATCAGTCAGCTGGCAACTACAAGGCCTACCTTAAAGATTGCAGCCACGTCACTAGGCTGGCCCATCTAGGCATAGGAGACGACATAAACTTTTGCCTTACAGCCAACACGCATAACCTAGTTGCAGGGCTCATGGATAACCATTTGGTCAGACTCTAGACAGCCCATACCGTATGTAAAATGAAAGCCCTTGTCCTGAATTGCCAGAACAAGGGCTTTTGATTTAGTAGCGGAAACAATTGGGGATGTTAAGGCCACACAAAAGAAACTAGGTCAGAAGGCCACCATCTACTTGCAGAACTTGGCCTGTAACATAACTGCTAAGGTCAGACCCGAGAAAAACTACGGCATTGGCAACCTCTACTGGGTCACCACCACGCTTCAGTGGTATTCCCTTAGTCCACTCATCCTTAATCTTCTCGTCCAGGACTGCAGTCATCTCGGTCTCAATAAAGCCAGGTGCAACAGCATTACAGCGGATCCCACGTGAACCTAGTTCCAGAGCAACCGACTTGGTAAAACCAATAATGCCTGCCTTACTAGCTGCATAGTTCGCCTGCCCAGCATTACCCTTAATGCCAACGATGCTCGTGATGTTGACAATACTGCCAGACTTCTGTTTCATCAGATGCTTAAGGCTAGCTTTGGTCATGTTGAAGCAACTTTTGAGGTTGGTGTTCACGACAGTATCCCATTGCTCCTCACTCATCCGCATCAGCAGGCCATCTTTCGTGATACCAGCATTATTAACAATGATGTCAAGGCCACCAAAATCAGCCAAAACAGCTGTCAGGAGTGCTTCTGCTTCAGCCATATTAGCTGCATCGCTGCGGTAGGCCTTGGCCTTTACGCCTGCTGCCTCCAACTCTGCTTGTAACTCAAGCGCCTTGGCTTCGCTACTGAGGTAGGTAAAAGCAACAGCAGCACCTTGCGCTGCATAAGTGGTGGCAATGCTACGACCGATGCCTTTGCTTGCACCAGTTATCAACGCAATTTTTCCGGTTAGTAAGCCCAATGTCTTATATCTGAGGGTTTGTACGACACAAAAAATAGCCCTATAATAATGGCTAGAGATGCCGCAAAGGTCAATAAAATTTCAGGATTTTGTCAGCAATTCCATACCGATCGATAAAAAAACGCGCAGTAAAGGTGGTATTAAACTGATGCCTGTCTAGCTCTGTACGAGGATTGATGGTCACGACATAATAGTCAGCATGTAATCCTACGGCACCAGTCAGCATAAACCGAGGGGTAGCTAATAGGCTAAGATTCAAGTTCCAGTCTAGGCCACTAAGTGTGCGACTAGCAACCACAAACTCCTTGTCGTCATAAAAACGGCGAAAAGGTGCTACAGAAAGACCGGCGCGCAAGGATGACTCCGCACCAATACGTATCGGCCAAACCAAACCCACCATACCCGTGAACACCGTGGCATTGAACTGGGAGGAAGCCGCCAACTCACGGGTCAACATTCCTTGCACATAGAGCTCCAAACGCCCAACCTGTCCTCTATGACCAGCCAATAAATCAAAGTCAAAGGCGGGCCTAGACCGATCATTAAACGTAGCCTTGAGCCTAGGACCATAGTACCAACCAACACCAGAACGCCACTCTTGTCCCACATCCAACCTAATAGCATTTGTGGCCAAAAATCCTGAACCTAACTGGTTAAAGGCAGCATTGGTACTTACAACAGCTCCA
>CANHWS010000246.1 GCA_947464365.1 Cytophagaceae bacterium
AGATGCCAAGGCCCATGACTTCAGCAAACCACTGCCGAAGGCCAAGCCAGCCGCGCCAAAACCAACTGGCAAAAAATAATGTTTTCATGACGGGCATCGTTTGGCTAAGCTGCCAAATGGTGCCTGTTTTGTAGTACGACTTTTGTAGCTAGCATTAGACGCTACACTACACCTCCCTAAATCAGTATCACACCCCTCTATCATATCATTATGGCCTATACACTGCCAGCCCTCCCTTACGATTTTTCGGCCCTCGAGCCACATATCGACGCCCTCACGATGGAAATCCATCATGACCGCCACCACAACGCCTACGTCACTAACCTCAACAACGCCATCAAGGATACCCCAATGGCCGACCTGAGCCTAGAGGACTTGCTGCGCCACATCAGCAAGTACCCTGCTGCTGTCCGCAACAATGGCGGAGGCCACTACAACCACGACCTGTTCTGGAAAGTCATCGGCCCACACGGTGCTGGTCATCCATCAGGTGTGATCGCGACTGCCATCGACGAGGCTTTTGGCAACTTTGATACCTTCAAAGAAGAGTTCGCCAAAGCTGCCACTACCCGTTTCGGCAGTGGTTGGGCTTGGCTGTACGTTTCTGAAGGCAAACTCAAGATCGGCAGCACCCCTAACCAAGACAACCCACTGATGGATCTGGCCGAAGTACATGGCACACCAGTCTTGGGCCTTGACGTTTGGGAGCATGCCTATTACCTCAAGTACCAAAACAAACGCCCTGACTACATCGCTGGTTTCTGGCATGTCGTCAACTGGGATGCTGTGACCAAGCTCTATTTGGCTGCTATCTAGTCAGCTAGTCTAGGCTCAACCGAGCAAATAAAAGCCGCCCCCTTGTCCATCATTAGTTGATTGGGCAAGGGGACGGTCTTTTTGGGGCCTGTATGACTTGAGCTTTTTGCTAGATTGTGCTGTAGCCTAAAACGAGTTTTCGGCCTCCTCCATTTGTTTCTTGAGGTGCATCTGGAAGATGATCCGGTTTACCAAAAAGCCAGTCAGCAAGACGATAGACAGCAACCAAATCCAGAGCATAAACACGATCATGGTGCCGATGCTGCCATAGAGTTTGTTATAGGTCCCGAAGTTGGCGATGTACGTACTGAAGGCATGCGTCAGCACAATCGCAACCACCGAGGCCGTCACACTACCCCAGCTGAAGAACGAGTTGGACAGGCGACGGGTGGGGCCCCAGAAATAGAGGGCCGAAACACCCAGCAAAAACACGCCAACACTAACCGCATACCGAAAGATAAAGTAGAGCACTTGCCAGACCGCAAGTCCGACCGACCGGCTAGCACGGTGTACCCCCTCGACACGGGCGTTGGCATACTCGGGCCCACCCGCCAAATACTGGATAACAACATTGTGCACTAGCTGACCCACCAGCACCACTAGCACCGAGATAAACAGACTCGCGAGCAACATATTCGTGATCCAGAAGGCAGATAAGCGCTGCTTTAGGAAGCCACGCCGCTCTACTGTTTGTTGCAGCCTGTTGAAGGTGGACATCAGTTCCAGCACTCCGGCAGTGGCAGCGGTGAGCGTAAAAAAGAAACCTAGGCTCAGTAGGTTGCCTCTCGGTTTGCTGATCAGGTCCAAGATAAAGCCTTCCGTATCGTGGTACATCCCCGCCGGCAGGTTATCCTGGAAGAACTGCATGATGTGCTCCGTCAGGTTCGGGATCGGCACGTAGGGCACTAGGCTGAACAAAAAGATCAGCCCTGGGAATACCGATAGCGTTAGCTGAAAGGCCACTGCTGCCGCCCTATGGACCACCTCATGCCGGTCAAAGGCCTTGATGGTATGCCTGATGACCCTGATGACAAACTCGAGGTTGGCATACGGTTTTTCGGCACTTGGAACAGCTGAGGACATTATTTGATCGTAAATTTAGACACCCGGACCACGAAGGTAGGGCCTATGGAGGCGAGATGCAAAAAGCTGGCCGTTTGTGGTTAGGCAACTTCTAGTTGATTGAAGCTTAGGCACCTCAACCTCCTCCCCTACCAATTATACGCTAATTTTGATCTATAGATCTTGGTGCAATAGGTGTTTATCTCCCTACTGGCCTTAAACTTGTTTTCCCTAAGGTCAGATGGCGACCCAGTAGCCACGCCTTCTACCTTTTCTGCCGATCATGGAGTCCTTTCACACTGCCGAGTTTGCTAAGTTTTTTGCCACGCACTCCACCCCAGAGCGCATGGCTAGGGGCTTCATCATCTATGCCAATGGCAATGTGAACGAGACCAAGAATAAGGGGATTGACCAATCCTCAACTAGGGTTTTCTTAGCCAACAGCCTCAATAGCGACAGCGTTTACACCGTGCGGCTAGAGGATATGGGCACTAAGCAGTTTACTGCCACCTGCACCTGTCCTGATGGTATCGGCTGTAAACACCAAGTGGCCGCAGCCTTTCTGGTAGAGTATGCTAATAAATACCGTCAGCGGCTACCAGCGGCTCATCAAAAGGCGAGCATGGTTGCCAATCAGGGAATCCAACCTAAGCAAACCGAAAGGGTTATCGAGCCAAACCCAGCGCAGGATCTGATCTCTGCTCGATCAGAAACTACCCTTACCCTAAATGACTTCGAGCCAGAGTCATTCTTGACCATGATTGACCCATCCATCATGGCCGAGTTCAATAAACACTCCGAGAAGGGTTTCCATGTATATGGGGACGTGCTTTGGGCTGACCAAATGGACCTGACCATCTATGGCTTCGGTGTCCAGGACTGGAACGCACCTGTAGTCAGCCTGAGTTTTGCGGGTGATAAAGGCGAAATCTGGAAGTCATCCTGCACCTGTCACCGCAGGGCCATTAATGGTATCTGTGTGCACAAGTTTGCTGCCATATTCTTCCTTGTAGATAAGTATAACTACAAAAGTGGCGCCGACATCCCGACCAAGAATCAGGTCCTGACGCGTAAGTTGGCCGAATTTGGCTTTAAGCCCACGGACGACTACGAAAAGCACCTAAAGGTGTTTGTTGGCCGAAATGACATCAACGTAACGCCAAAATACAAAGGGCTTATTGGCGTGGTCAAAGTGCCAGATCAGGCCCGCCTGCTGAAGTACGAAAGCAATACCTTGCTAGCCCCCTATGACCCTGACCTTGAGGACAGCAAATCAGCAGATACGAGGCTATTTTGGTTGCTGAACAAGTCCCCTCTTGGCCTAGACCTAATTCCCGTAGCCTGCAAAGTGCTCAAAACAGGCAAGCTATCGGTCTCTGGCAAAAAGCTCAGCCCGGACGGTTTGCTTGACCAAGTACTTAGTGGGGATGCTTCAGATCAGGACCTCTTGCGGATCTTTAGAGCCCTAACCACTGTCCAGAACAAGGGCTACAACCTTACCAAGGCCCAGTTGGTCCGTGCGGCCCAGCTTTCTGCCGATATCTTGCTCAAGGTGGGTGCCAAAGGTGCGCTCATCAGGGGCGAACACCAACATGATAAGGTTAACGTTTCGCAAATTGAACCTATAGAGGTCCTGCCTACGCCACCGACTATCAAGTTCGTGATCAAACGTGACGAATTGGTCTATAGTTTCCAGGCCAACATCGTTGTTAACAACCGCCTGCGCGGCATTAAGTATTCAGATTGGTACGGGCAGGCCGCCATCCTGCAGGACGGCAACCAACTCCATGTAATCCAAGATACTGGCCTGCTGAACCTAACTGGCATTTTCGCCGAGACGGGCATCTTACGGTCTGGCCTTGGCTTGCCGCTGGATGGATTCTTTAATCAATATGTTACCCCCATCAGCATCAGGCACGAGGTGGACGCCAAAGGCCTTGGCCAGGAGCCGATCCAGAACCTGCTGACCCCTGTGCAGGCTTGCCTCTACATTAAGGACGATGCCGACCAACGCCTACGGTTTATCCCGATCTTCAAATACCAATTCGGCGACCTTGATGCTGAGTTTGGTTTGGGCGGGTCGGGCAAGATGCTCTATGTCGAGCAGGATGTCCTGCACTGCCACTACCGAGACCTCAACTGGGAGCGGGACCTAGCCACTGGTCTGCAAAGTATCCATCCCGCCTTCGAGACCCAGACCGATGGCCAGTCTTTCTGGCTGAGCTACAATCAGGCCATGCACGATAGCTGGATCGTCCAGCTGGCCGAACATGCCCAATCTACTGGGTGGACCTTGTTAGGCCAAAAGGACCTCCAACGCTTTAAGTTTTCATTAGAAAAACCCGTATTTGAGCTCAAGGTCTCAAGCGGAATTGATTGGTTTGATGTAGTGCCGATGTTGACTTTTGGCAACGAGGTCGTCCCGATCAAGAAGATCAAACAGGCGATTTTGGCTGGCCAACAATATGTCCTACTCGGAGATGGGACGTTCGGGATGCTGCCTGCCGACTGGCTCAAGAAACTATCGCCCATGTTGCGCTTGGGCAAGGAAAGCAAAACGGGCCTCCGGATCAATAGCAACCAAAGCCACACCCTGCAAGATGACGAAGGTCAGACCAACTTTGGGGCCGAACTTGACACGATCATCACCAAACAAGCCAAGGCCTTCAAACAGCTGGCAAGCCTAGACGAGATCCCCCACTTCGAGCTGCCCTTGAGCCTGAACGCCACCCTAAGGCCCTACCAGCAGAAGGGTTACAATTGGCTTAGCTACCATAACGAGATCGGCACGGGTGCTTTGCTTGCAGATGACATGGGTCTCGGCAAAACACTGCAGGCACTAGCCCTACTCGCTGCCGGCCTCGAGACCAACCACAAGGCCAAACACTTGGTCGTGATGCCGACTAGCCTGCTTTTCAACTGGGAGCAGGAGATCCACCGCTTTGTCCCTGAGCTCCGGATGACCAAGTATTATGGCCCAAGCCGCAAGATTGATAACTTCCTGAAAGCTTGGAAAAATGTGGATGTGATCCTGACGACCTATGGTACCCTTCGCTCGGATATAGACCAGCTTGAGGGTTTTAAGTTTGACATGATGATCTTGGACGAGGCCCATGCCATCAAAAATCCGGACGCGGCGGTTTCGGCTGCAGTCCGCCGGATTGATGCTAGGTTTAGGGTCGCGATGACTGGCACCCCAATCGAGAACCGCACTATGGACTTGTTTTCGCAGCTTGACTTCCTGAACCCAGGCCTTCTCGGTACCCGCCAGAGTTTTAACGAATACTACGCCAATGCCATTGACCGAGGTAAGGACGAGTCCATGGCTGCTGAGCT
>CANHWS010000247.1 GCA_947464365.1 Cytophagaceae bacterium
GAGATTTTAGGGGTTAAAACCACTGCAAATATACGGCCCTGTCTTGTAAAAACAAGGCAAGGGCCAAAAAATTGTTACTTTTTTCGGAAAAACACGTTGATCGGGACCCCCTCGAAGCCAAAATGCTCACGCAATTTATTCTCCAAGAAGCGTGCATAAGGCTCCTTTACATACTGCGGCAAGTTGCAATAGAATGCAAATGATGGCGTGTAGGTTGGCAACTGTTGCACAAATTTGATCCGGACATACTTGCCTTTGTTGCTAGGCGGCGGATAGTGCTCTATCTCAGGCAACATCTTGTCATTAAGGGCACTAGTCGGGATTTTCATCCGACGGTTGTTATGCACCTCAATAGCCTTTTCCACAGCCTGGAATATCCGCTGCTTCGTAAGCACACTAATGAACAAGATGGGCACGTAGTCAATAGGCTTAAGCCTAGCGTTAATCTCTAGGGTCCACTTTTGAGCTGTGGTATGGTCTTTCTCGACCAGATCCCATTTGTTGACCAAGATAACCATGCCTTTGCTATTACGCTCTGCCATCGAGATAATGCCAGCATCTTGCCCTTCAAGGCCACGAGTACCGTCCAGCATTATGATGGCAACATCACTACGTTCAAGTGCCTGGACACTGCGCAATACCGAGTAAAACTCAATATCCTCGTTACGCAGGCGGCTTTTGCGCCGGATACCAGCTGTATCGGTCAAGATGAAATCCTTACCGTATGCTTTATAGTGGGTATCGATTGCATCACGGGTTGTACCAGCGATGTCTGTTACGATGTTACGCTCGGTATTAAGCAAGACGTTAATAAAACTACTCTTGCCAACGTTGGGGCGGCCAAGCACCGCAATACGCGGAATTCCATCCTCAGGGTCTTCGATACCATCGTTCGGGAAATGGCTCACGACTTGGTCCAGCAGATCTCCAGTGCCAGATCCGTTCTGCGCGCTAATGGCATAGACCTCGCCCATGCCTAGAGCATAGAACTCACCAACATAGTTGGCACGGCCTGGGGTGTCGGCTTTGTTGGCCACCAGATAAACTGGCTTTTTGCTGCGGCGGAGTACATCTGCAAAGTCTTTGTCTAGCTCCGTCAGGCCGGCAACCATGTCCACCATGAACAAGACCACCGTACACTCGTCGATTGCTAGTTTGACTTGGTTCCGGATCGCCTCTTCGAACACATCATCGCTTCCGACAACATATCCCCCAGTATCCACTAGGGTGAAAAACTTGCCGATCCACTCGGCATATCCATAGTGGCGGTCACGTGTGACACCACTCTCGTCATCCATGATGGCTTTGCGCTCACCAATCAGCCTGTTAAATAAAGTAGATTTGCCTACGTTTGGGCGCCCTACTATGGCTACTATGTTGCTCATATCTCTTCGTTAATGAAGCTCGTCAGGGACTGGCCCACCCCCTCACGAGGTAGCACTCAGCCACACTGATCAACCACAAAGGTAGGCTATTATAAGCACTAACCCGCTACGAGTTACCCTTAACCCATCGTAACGCACCAAAATCGCAGCAAGAGCGTAGGCCTTGTAGCCAAATAATCATGATTGGCCTGGCGGAAACAACACAAACACATCGTACTGTTTATCAGTGCTTTACGACCACAATTTAAGCTCGATGGAAGCCAAACAAGGTAGCCAATAGTCAACCCAGTGTGGCAGAAATAGATAAAGCCTTTGGTATCAGGCAGATTGTTGCTACTTTTGCAACCCGTTAATAAGAAAAAGGTAAGATTATGGCTAAAGTCTGTCAACTAACCGGACGCAGACCACGTTCTGGTAACAATGTATCTCACGCCAACAATAAGACGAAACGTAAGTTCAACCCGAACTTGCATCGCAAAAAATTCTGGCTTGAGTCTGAAGGCATTTTTGTGGACCTCAAAGTCTCTGCTGCTGGTATCCGTACCATCGACAAGTTGGGCCTAGAGGGAGCCCTCAAGAAAGCTGCCATGCGCGGAACATTGAGCTAAGACCTGAGTTTGGTCTTTATGGCCTACCGGATATGCATATTGAGGCCCCAGGATATTCCTGTGGGCCTTTTTAGTTTGTACGCTGCATCCATCACCGAAAATGATTGGATGACTACCACAAGATCTTTCGGAGACCTACCTTAGCCAACCAATGCAGCACTCAGGCACCACACCCGCCAGCAAGGACTCTTCAGTAGACTCCATATCCAAACTGCCGATTTTTGAGGTCCTACCAGAGGTCATTAAGGCAATGGCCACAGAGCCTATCGTTATCCTACAGGCGCCACCAGGTGCTGGGAAAAGCACGGCCCTACCACTCGAGATCCTCAATCTACCTTGGCTTGGCCAACAACAGATTGCGCTGCTCCAACCACGCCGAATTGCCGCAAAAATGGTGGCAGAGCGGCTTGCATCAGGGCTAAACGAAACCGTAGGAGAGATCGTAGGCTACACGGTCCGGTTCGAACAAAAGACCAGCAAAGCCACCCGTCTAGAGGTCATGACTGAGGGTATTCTACTCCGTCGACTACAGAAAGACAGTGAACTTGCAGGCATCGGCTTGATTATCATCGACGAGTTTCATGAGCGCAGCATAAACGCAGACCTAGCATTGGCCCTTTGCCGAGAGGTGCAGGATGTATTGCGGCCTGACCTCAGAATCCTGATCATGTCCGCCACTTTGGGCCTTGATGACCTTACCGCTGCTTTACCCACCGCCCCTGTCATTATCAGTGCTGGCAGGCAATATAACCTAGACATCCGCTACCTCGAAACCGGCTCAGGCACCGTGGACCAACGATCCGTTGCTGCCGAAACCACTCAGCTAACCCGTAAAGCATTAGCAAGCACCATCGGGGATGTACTCGTTTTCCTACCAGGCCAATCCGAAATCAGGCACGTGCAAACGATGTTGGAAGGCAAGGAGGCATCAGGAACATCAGGGTCATTAGTTGTTTTGCCTCTTTATGCCGATCTACCCGCACCTGAACAGCAAAAAGCGCTGATGCCAGACCCCAATGGCAGCCGCAAAGTGATCCTTGCCACCAGCATTGCCGAAACGAGCCTCACGATTGCTGGCATCAGAACCGTAGTAGATAGTGGATGGGCACGCCAACCAAGGTATGATGCCAAAAGTGGCTTCTCGCGCCTCGAAACCGTCCGTGTTACCGTCGATGCCGCCACACAACGTGCTGGGCGTGCCGCCAGACAAGGTGATGGTGTGGCATTTCGGCTCTGGACCAAAGCCCAACAAACACAACTATTACCAAGTCGCCAGCCCGAAGTCCTGACAACCGACCTGGCCTCATTGGTGTTAGAAAATGCCTGTTGGGGCCATGCCACACCCAATGGCCTTCCCTGGATCACAGTGCCACCGATTGGGTCTTGGCTCTCGGCCCAGCAACTGCTGACCAACCTTGGCGCCCTGCAAGACAACAAACCTACTGCCCTTGGCAAACAACTCGGGGCCTACCCCACCCATCCACGCATTGCTACCCTCTTGGCCCTTGGAGCTGCATCGCCAAACCTAGCACCATTGGCTGCTGATGTGGCGGCAGTCCTTGAAGAGCGAGACCCGCTTATGCAGGCAGATAGCATTGACCTCAGTCTGAGGGTAGAAGCTCTGAGGAAGTTTCGGAGACGGGAGCCTGTCAACGCACAGCGCAACGTGCTTGATCGGCTCGTTCGTCTATCAGACCAATGGCTCCGTATTCTGAAAACAGGGGCAAGCAGTAATCCCCCAAATCCCTATCAAGTAGGTCTGCTGATCGCTGCTGCTTATCCTGACCGCATCGCCCAGCAACGGAACCCCAACCAACCGATCTATAAACTCATCAATGGTCGGATGGCCGCTTTGCCTGACCATGATCCATTAAGCGAAGATAGCTGGATTGCAATTGCAGACCTCGACGCAGGCACCGCACAAGGTCGCATTTATGGTGCAGCTCCGCTTGATATCAACATCCTACAACACCTCTGGACCCAATCAAATGTAGTCGGCTGGAACCACAGCACCAATCGCCTTACTGCCGAAACCCAAACCAAAATTGGTGATCTTGTCATCAAAACGAGCAACCTTGCCGCTCCACCAACTGCCGAAATTAGGCCCATTGTACTCCAAGCCATTCGAGACCAACGCTGGCGTCTATTACCCAAACCCGATGCTCTCGAACAATGGCAGGCAAGGATCATGAGCCTAAAACAATGGGAGCCAACCCTTACTGCCGACTGGCCTGCGGTGGATGACGATGCCCTCTTTGCCTCAATCGACCTATGGCTAGGCACTGCGGTGGAACAAGTCCGCAAAGCAGAGGATCTCAATAAAGTTGATGCATTTAGCTACATACAGCAGCTTCTGACCTGGGACCAACAGCAAGCGCTGAACGCAAATGCCCCAGCTTACATAGAAGTCTCTAGTGGTAGTGACATCAAACTCCTTTACCATAACGATGGCGACAAACCTGTATTGGCAGTCCGCCTGCAAGAGCTTTTTGGTTTGCTGGACACGCCAACCGTGAACCAAGGGAAAGTCGGTGCCTTAATTCATTTGCTATCACCAGGGTTCAAACCTGTGCAAGTGACCCAAGATCTCCGTTCCTTCTGGACCAATACCTATCAGGAAGTCAAAAAAGAACTCAAGCGTAGGTATCCCAAACACAGCTGGCCCGACGATCCGTTTACTGCCACAGCAGTTCGTGGCCCCGTCAAACGAAGACCAACTACCTAGCCATCTGTTACCGTTTGCTGATCTTATTATGGGTTATCATCCGCTGACGGCTGCACCTAAAGGTATCCATATCGGTCGGGGAAAGGGCTTTGTGTTTGGTTTTGCGACCTTGGACCCTAGCTCGCCACATGCGCCAACTGCTAGCCTTCATCTCGCGCCGCATGAGGGCAATCACTTCAGCCTCCTTTAAGCCAAATTGAGCCGTAATGGCATCAAAAGGGGTGCGATCTTCCCATGCCATCTCGATCACACGGTCGATGTCGGCAGGCGAAAGTGGGCCTTGTCCCCTGGATGTCCCAAGTTGTTTATCAATTGGTGCAATATGCTGGGACGAGGACGAAACCGATTCAACAAGGGCTGGCCCAAAAGCTGCTAGTTTTGTATTTGTTTGGTGTGCCGACATACCGATATAACTACACATAGGCCTCGAGGTTTGGTCGTTGGCCAAATAGATGGTCAAATTTTACCATATTTGAGACCTATTTAGACCTCCACA
>CANHWS010000248.1 GCA_947464365.1 Cytophagaceae bacterium
CCAGCTGAGGCCCAATACCAAACGGAGTCTCGGGCGAACGTCCCGAAGTATTTCTCGAGCACAATCTTGCCATCCTTCAGGACGATAAATGCCTTAGTATCGGTACGGTCCAGGAAGTCGTAAGTGCTATCGATGTATTGTGTGCACCACCCTAATGATTGAGGCGATACGGTATCCCAAATGTTACCCGTTGCTGGTGGGAAGTATAAGGTCTGGCTTTGGCCCATAGTAATGGCGCCAAAGCAGGTCAGCAACAGAAAAATAGAGCCTAATGTGTATGACTTGATCATGACGGAGTGGATAGGATTTACGGTGCCCAGCAACACGGGTAAGACCATATTTGTCTGCCATAGGTTTGATTGGCCTTATGCCAAATTTTACCCAAAATAGCTTCTATGATCTAGTTACTTTGATGGTAACAGAATACCAAAAGCCAAAGGTCTGGCATCGATGTCTGATGATGGCCTAGGGTTCAGCACCAAATCCGGCAAGTGGTGCTAGTTTTGCAAGGCCAGCCTGCGGCTATGCAGAGTCAATCCGTGTTCGAAATTAAAGCTGAAAATCTTGGGAAACGCTATGTGCAACACTGGATCTTCAGGGGGATAGAAGGGCATTGGCAAGAAGGTCAACGTATTGCAATTGTTGGGGGCAACGGTAGTGGAAAAAGTACCTTCCTGCAGGTCTTATCTGGCATCCTGCCACCAACAGAAGGGCAGCTGACTTACCATCAGGCTGGCCAACTGATTGATATCGAGCGTTATCATCGCTACCTCAGTATTGCTTCGCCTGCTTTAGATCTGCCTGAAAGCCTCAGCCTGCGCCAATTGTTGATCTTTCATCTGCAGCTAAAACCCCTAGTAGGCGATAATGATGTTAAGCAGGTGGCTGAACGTATGGATCTGGCGGGGCATCTGGATAAGGATTTGCGGCTATTCAGTAGCGGTATGCGGCAAAGGGTCAAGTTGGGCCTTGCAATGTGGGCTGCGTTGCCCCTTATCCTGCTAGACGAGCCAACCTCGCATCTTGACACCAAGTACATTGGCTGGTATCAGGAGCAGCTTAGCTGCTTGGGGGGCGATAAGCTGGTTTTTGTAGCCAGCAATGATGCCAGAGAGTATGTTGGCTTTCAGCAGTTGATCCAGATGGGAGATTTGAGCAGGTAGTTGGTTCCACCATTCCGTCTTATTGGTCCCTCAATCAAGCCCCTTCGTCGATAGTAGCTAAGGAGCTCAACAGGGACTTAGTGGCCTTTGGCGCAGGTTTTGAGTCAGAATATCAGTATCTTGCAGGCATGGCATGGTATAACCCCTTCAAGCGCACCTTTACCCAGCAAGAGCTTATCCAGTTCCGGTTCCTGAGCAAGGTTAAGTTGTTCGGTGGCATGACCAATGAAGAGCTCTCGGGTCTGTTGCCCTACTTGTTTCTGCGCGAATACAAGCAGAACGATGTCGTGTTCTTTCGTGAGGATCCTGGTGCAGCGGTTTACTTGGTTAAGTCGGGGTCAGTCACGCTCAGCCTAGACATCGAAGGGAGGTTGGAGACCCTAACGACGATTCGGAACTATGGTTTTTTTGGTGAGGAGGCCCTATTGCCAGGACAGAAACGCATTTATAATGTGGTCGTGACCAGCGAGGAAGCCGAGATTTATGTTATCCCTCATGTGAATATAAACGACTATTGCGACCGTAGCAAAGGGTTCAAAGCCAAGTTGTTTGCCAATCTGTCTCAGGTCCGGACCGACTTTTTGATGCGGGTCTTTAAGGCTTATCGCCAAGAGTTTGGTCTATTCGAGCTCAAATTGGCCTTTAACTCAAAAGGCTAGACTAAACCGCTGTTATGATTGCGGCCTAGATCTAAGGTTATTGGCTGCCATCGACATTCAATAATATCCATACACTAAATCCAACGAAATTTTAGGCCGCATAAAGCTCGTTAGGACGAGCCTTGTGGTGATATCCAATATCAAAGTCTGGGGGCGTAGGCACCTGAAGACCAATAATTGTCATGAAAATAATGATTGCGGGCGGCGGCAATATGGGCCGCACATACGCTGATAGCTTCACGGCTAACCAAACAGTAAGTAAGGCCGACCTTTACATTCTGGAGCATTATCCAGAAAAGGTGGCTCAATTTGTTAATGCCGGCTACCATAATACCTATTGTGAAGGAGGCAACTGGGTGTCCGAAATGGATCTGATCGTCTTGGCTGTCAAACCTCAAGATGCGGAGGGTCTTTATCCTGTCCTTGCACAATACATCAAGCCAGAGCAGATGGTGCTTACCATCATGGCAGGGGTCCGGATCGAGAAACTGCGAGCAGCCCTGCCGACAACCAAGATATTGCGAGCCATGCCAAATCTGCCAGCCCAAATCGGCATGGGGATGACTGGCTTCACCGCAGATAAGTCTGTAACACTGGCCGAGTTGTTCGAGGTCCATAACCTGCTCAATACCACAGGTCGGAGCCAGTATTTCGAGGATGAGAACCTGCTAGACGCCGTCACCGCAATTAGCGGAAGTGGGCCAGCCTATGTGTTCTACTTTATGCAGGCCATGATCAGCCAAGCTGAGGCAATGGGGTTCAGCAAGCCGCAGAGTGAGCTACTGGTGGCTCAGACCTTTATGGGGGCAATCCACCTGCTGAAGGGCAATAACCTGAGCTGCGAACAATGGATCCAGCGGGTGGCCAGCAAAGGGGGGACAACGGAAGCTGCGCTCAAGTCCTTCGACCAGCAGGAAGTCGCGACCCACATTGGCATTGGGCTCATAGCCGCTCTTGATCGGGCGGTTGAATTGGGTCGGTAATTAGGCTATTGGGGCTTCTGGCTTAGTCGGAAGATAGCTGCTGAGTTTGTCAAATAAGTCTTGGGGCAAGAAGGGTTTGTTGACATAGTTCGTGAAGCCAGCGGTACGTACTAGCTCGGTCACCTCAGCCTCTGAGCTTGCAGACAGGGCTAAAATCGGTGTATGGGCATTGAGCCCACCTTGATTACGAATGATCTGGACTGCTTCAGGGCCACTCAAATTGGGCATTATTAGGTCCATCAGGATCAGGTCATAGACTTTTGCCGATGCCATGTTTACCGCTTCCTGACCATCCTGAGCCACTTCAGGATAGATATTCCAGCGGTTCAGTAGCTTTGAGATCACCAGGACATTCATTTCGTTGTCCTCAGCCAGTAAGATATTGGGTTTGGCAAAATCGCCAGTCGGAAGAGGTATCATGTTCGAAAGTGGGACGGCATTGCTGGCCTCCACAGAGTAATCGAACGTTAAGGTAAAAGAAAAGGGCGAGTTTGCCCTAATTATTGTATTCAGGGAGATATGTCCACCTATAAGTTCGTCTAGGGTTATCGAGATCCTGAGACCAAGACCAGAAGCACCAGAGTTAAAGGCGGAATATGTTTCGGCTTGTGTAACTCACGCCAACACTTTTGTCAGTGTTAGCTCCCACTCAATGATTGCAGGTTGCTGTAGTCCTGATCTTAGGTCTAAATTCAGATTAGGTTTTTGAGTACATTACGCTGTTTGTTTTTGAGGGCATTGGGCGCCTTTCAGATATTGTCTTGCGGGATGGCGCGTGCATCTGAAGTTACGTTGCATGGTTTCAACCTTGCCTTAGGCTGCTCATGCTGTTGATATGTGACGTTTGCTGTCCACCAAGGTGGCTAATGTGATAGGACCTTCAAAAAGTTATGCTGCGAAGGAAGTGAGGTCGTCGAAGTTCGGTGCGTAGGGCTTATCTAGGACCCTTACCAAATGCAGTTTGGCTACCCTGACACCTTCCTACTTGCTACGTATAGCTTCGATCACCCCTACAGAGAGCTAAAAACAATGCTTCTATTTAGCTTGGAAAGTAGTTTGCAGATGGTCTGTATGGCTTTGAGTTTTTGGTTCACTTTTAGTGATATTGCCTAGCTGATTGTTGTCCAGAAAACCATCATCTACCAAACCAATGAACATGGAGTTTAGGGCCAGGATCCAGAAACAAGACCAAAATACTACAGGTGCTGTTGCCTGTGTTTTTCTGCCACGTGATATAGCAGATCACTTAGCTCAGGAGGGCATAAAACGCATATTGGTCCATACCCAGGGGCAGGTATTTAAACGAGCCGCTATCAGCGATGGCCAAGGAGGACGCTATATCATGACTGGCAAGGATGTCCTCCAGAAGCTAGGATGCGGCATAGGGCACATGCTGGATATCAGGATCGAGGTGGACCCAGACCCAGATGCTGTTGACCTGCCAGAGGAGCTAGAGGTGGTGCTGGAGCAAGACGAAGAATTTGCCAAGTACTTTTTCGGGATCACGAAGGGGCGCCAGCGGAGTTATGCCTATTTTGTAACAACAGCCAAAACAATGGATACCCGCATCAAACGCAGCCTAGAGCTCGCTTACAAGGCCAAAACTGGCCAGCTTGATGCACAGAGGCGCAACGCACAAAAAGCAAAGGAGTAGTACAAACTGCACTACCCCTTTGGTACTTGTCAATATGTAAATCTAAACTTATTGCAGCTCGACGACCACATGGCATTTCGGACCTTTTGCATAAGGTATCGTCATTGTGCCAGTCAGTGCGAGTGGCTTGCCATCAACCAAAACAGACTTGATGGTATGGCCAGTCCCTAGATACCAAAAGCTATACTGGCACCCCCTAATCAGCAGGCCTTCAAGTTTGGCTTTAGGGTACTGGGTGCTTAGGTTTGGTTTCAGCAAGATGCCTTGGTCAGTCAGGTTGAGCCCTAGAACGTCTTGCAAGAGGTTGCGCAGATAGCCACTAGCACCCCAAGTTTGGCGGGTGGTGCTTTCCCATAACACCAATTTGCGATCGTTGTCCTCCTGCACACCACCGTAAGGTAAGCGATTGTCTGGATGGTAGATTTCCATAAACTGGCGGTCACGGAAGGCGTGCTCTGCTTGTAGGGTTACCTCATGATGTAGCCTGAGGCTATCATTGGAGATGGCGGCGGCATGTGCCCAAAGGCTCTGGACCATCGTCCAGACAGTTTGTGCATGACGAGGGTAATGTTTGATGCCTGTTTGTGCTTTAGTAGGTTTGAAGGCATCATAACGGCTGAATCCAGGCCAAAGGCAAGGCATTCCTGCATTAGTTTGGTGGGCCGAGGACATGATCTGTTTGGCTTGCTCGGCAGAGGCCACACCTGTTGA
>CANHWS010000249.1 GCA_947464365.1 Cytophagaceae bacterium
TAGCACTCCGACCCCAATTGATGCGACGGTCACGCCCCTGCCTGCTAAACCAACCATTACCGCAAGTACGACTCAGCTATGCCCTGGCACTACTGCTACATTGACTGCAATCCCAGGGTATTCTAATTATGACTGGACTGATGGGGTTATAGGCCAGACCCGCGTTGTAACCAGTGCTGGGGCTTATGCGGTTAGGGTCAGCGATGGTTTATGTCAGTCGCCTGTTTCGGATACGATAACCATTAATGGCAGTGGCCTCCAAGCCATAAGCCTAGGTCCAAACCTGAGCACGACGCTTCAGTCCGTACCCTTTAGTCTGACAGCTAGTCCTACTGGGGGTGTTTGGCAAGGTATGGGCATAGTAAGTGGTACCAACTTGTTCGACCCGACCATCGCTGGCATTGGCAAACATACCTTGACCTATACAATCGTTTCTGGTACCTGCTCCGCTGTTCAGACCTTGGAGGTCGAGGTTACCGAAGGCCCTGTCGTGATCAACAATTTCTTCAGCCCAAATGGCGATGGCCAAAACGATACATGGGAATACAGCAAACTGATGTACCAATACCAAGGTATCAAGGTTGTGATCCTGAATCGGTACGGTGTCAAACTGTACGAAAGCCTTGATAGTAAAATAGCATGGGATGGCATGGTTGGTGGCAGCAAGGTACTGAGTGGGACATACATCTACCTGATCACGTTCCCGGACGGACGCCTATTCAGGGGCACAGTCGAAGTCGTTTACTAAAACATACGAACAGGATCGAGCAATCCTGATAACAACCTTACAAAAGGGTCATTCGATCTTCGATTGGCCTTTTTATTTTCCCTAAAGCTGCGGCAGACCTAGCCAAACGTAGTGGAAATCCATCCAAACAGAATAGTCCCTGACGTAAAGGGCATCTACCCGATGTGCCAATGCGCCTTGTGCCCCCACCACAAATGATGGACTAAAGACTGACTGAGTGACACTTAAACCTCGAGCCTTTAGACCAAAAATTTTGATGACATGGGCATCTGTAGGGTCAGCCTTATTTAGGTTAATTTTATTGCTGCTCGGCAAGACCCAAGTTCCGCCCCAGAGCACCTTAAAGGCAGCAGCGTAGAGCCTGCCAAGGTGCACACGACGGAGGATGGCTATTATAAGACCTAGCATAATCACCAATAGGCTAAACCCAAGGTCAAACAGTCGCTTTTTACGTTGTGCCTCTTGCTGCAGCAGAATGTAGGAAGACTCAGGACTGTAATAATCACCAGGCTGGTTTTTATCGCTGCTTCCGATGATGAAGTCACTGCCACTGGGTACAATCCGGAAGGCTGGCGGAATGCGGTTCCAGCGATTGCAGATGAAACTGATAATCTCTTTATTACTAATGTTGGCCCCGCCAAAAATAATTTCCTGCACATTTAGCACCTGGACCACCTTCTGCAACTCGGTTAACTTACCAACCCCATCGTTTGCATTCTCATTTAAGACACCTACGACTGTAGCATTTACTTTAGCAAGGTCGATAAGGTCCTTAATGCGGTTAGCCTCCTGATTTTCGGCCACAATTAGCACCCGCTTGGTCCTATGTTCGCCCAATCGTAGGTTGCCATATTGACCTAACTGTGCCAGTAATCTCCAGCCAAGCATCGAGGCAATCCCCCAACCCGTACCTAACAGAATCAAGGCTTTCGAATAGCGCCAATCATCAAAAAAGTTGGTAACTGCCGAGATCAACACCATACCAATGACCAACCCCTTTATGATGGCCTCAGCCTTAGGGCGTTTGATGTAACCACCTGTCAGCCAAGTGCTACCTAGCCAAGCTAGAATATAAGCTGGCACCGTCATCAGCATAAAGGTTGGCGGATAGTCACCCGGCACCCGTTTATGATTGGCTTGCCAATAATCTTTCAGCAGGTACATACCAACAAAAAGTAATCCAGCATCAAGCAAGGGCAACCGGACTTGACGCCAAATGCGTGAGGCAACCGAAAGGCTGGCACGAAGCCAAATGGCTAAGCCCAAGGCAAGGTCTAGCCCGACGGACTGCCCACCTTTCAGGAAGTGCTTGCGGGCGAAAATGGCCATTGCATGATAGAACACCCGCACATATTTTAGGCTGCCCTTTTTGGTACTTTCGCCCTTGTAATGGATGATGGTTGTGCCTGGGCTGTAATAATTCTGATAGCCCGCAAGTTGGATCCGGTAACTGAGATCAACATCTTCGCCGTACATAAAGAAAGCCTCATCTAGCAAGCCAATTTGGTCCAACACAACCTTAGGCATTAGCATAAAGGCACCGCTCAATACATCCACCCGCTGGATTTCCTGAGCGGTAAGGTGGCCCATATAGTACCGCGCAAACAACTCGGATTTGGGTAAAAGGCCTGTCAGTCCCACAATTTTGCAGAACGAAACCCAAGGCGTTGGTAGGCCACGTTTGCTTTCGGCCAGATAGATGCCGCTACCATCTACCATCCTAACGCCAAGACCGCCCGCATCAGGATGCTGGGACATGAAGTCGAGGCAATGGCTAAGGGTATCCTCGGCCAAAACCACATCAGGATTTAGCAATAGATGGTACTGCCCCTTGGCTTGGCGTAGTGCCTGGTTGTTGGCTTTCGCAAAGCCGACGTTTTCTTGATTCGGGATCAGCCGTACCCAAGGGAACTGCGCCTGGACCATCTGGACCGAATCATCCGCCGAGGCGTTATCCACCACCCAAACCTCTGCCTCGATGCCGACTATAGCCGCCTCGACGCTCTGCAACGTTTGTTGCAGAAAGTGGCTCACGTTGTAGCTCACGATGACGATCGAAAGGGCTGGCACCTGCGGGGACATGCTGCAATGATACACTTAAAAAGCCTAGTTTCCAGCCAATAGGCTACCAGAGAGCGATTGGCATTATGACCAATGCTCAATTTGACCTTTAGCTAAAAATAGGCCTATAGTTGGCCCCACCAAAACCTCAAGGGGATTCTAAACAAAAAAACATCGGCCACTCGCATGGTTACGAATGGCCGATGTTGGTCTGGGACAAGATGTCGCTACCAGTCGCCTACTACTTGCCCATGAACGGGAGCTTCGGCATTTTGCCCTGTAGGCCGCTGAATTTGCGCATCATTTTGCGCATTTCGTCAAACTGCTTAAGCAAGTTGTTCACCTCCTGAACGGAGCGACCACTACCAGCAGCGATACGTTTGCGTCGGCTACCGTTGATGCTGTCAGGGTTGGCACGTTCGTATTGGGTCATGGACTGGATAATGGCCTCAATTGGTTTGAAGCTGCTGTTATCAAGGTCAACATCGGCCACCAACTTACCTGCACCCGGGATCATGCCGATCAAGTCCTTGATGTTCCCCATCTTCTTGACTTGGTCTAGCTGGGATAAAAAGTCGTTGAAGTCAAACTTGTTCTGCTGGATCTTCTTGTTGATGCGTTTGGACTCGTCTTCGTCAAAGGCTTGTTGTGCCCGCTCGACAAGGGAAATCACATCACCCATACCCAAGATACGTTGGGCCATACGGTCAGGATAGAAGACATCCAGAGCCTCTGGCTTTTCGCCAGTACCAATGTACTTGATGGGCTTTTCGACAACGGCCCTGATGCTAAGGGCAGCACCACCACGCGAATCACCATCTAGTTTGGTCAGGACAACACCGTCAAAATTAAGCCGATCGTTGAAAGCCTTAGCCGTGTTGACCGCATCTTGACCTGTCATTGCATCGACCACAAACAAGGTCTCGGATGGTTTGATGGCTGCCTTTACGTTGGCAATCTCTTGCATCATCTGCTCGTCCACCGCAAGGCGTCCTGCGGTATCGACAATCAGGATTTTGCGCCCAAGGCTTTTGGCTTTTGCCATCGCATTGATTGCAATCTGGACAGCATCCTTGTTATCTGGTTCAGCATAGACATCAACGCCCACTTGCTCGCCTAGCACCTGAAGCTGGTTAATCGCCGCAGGACGGTAAATATCGCAAGCTGCCAACATGACTGAGCGGCCTTGTTTCTTGAGCATCAAGGCCAATTTGCTACAGAAGGTAGTCTTACCACTACCCTGCAAACCTGCCACCAAGATAACAGCTAGGTCTCCTTTGAGGTTGATGTCAACCTTTTCGGATCCCATGAGCTGAGTCAGCTCGTCAAAAACGATTTTGGTCAAGAGCTCGCCTGGTTTGACCGCAATCAGGACCTCTTTACCAAGGGCTGTTTGGAGGACGTTGTCAGTGACAGACTTAGCCACTTTATAGTTAACGTCAGCGTCTATCAGAGCCCTCCTGATTTCTTTAACAGTCTGCGCTACGTTGATTTCCGTAATGCGACCTTGTCCTTTGAGGGTCTTGAATGCTTTGTCTAGCTTGGAGCTTAAATTCTCGAACATATCTTTCTCTTACTCGTCCTGATTACTGCCTGCTGCCATGTGTAGGAGCCAATTGCAAATAGGTGGGGTGGAAATGTAGGACGCAAAAGTACAACCATATTTGGCACTTTGGGCTGCCTTTCCCCTACCAATCTGGAGGCTCAATTGCATGACCCTAAAGTGGAGATTCGGTAATTGTGATTCGTGGCAAGCTTGGTTCAGCCACGAGGACCAATCATCGGATTTTGGGTCGCTAACAATGCCTTGGTTTAGAAACGGATTGTGGTTTGGTTCTTGCCATTAGGGCTTCGAAACTGACTTGTTCATCCGGCACCGGTCGCTGCAATATTTGACCTCGTCCCAGACCCGCTCCCACTTCTTTCGCCAGTTAAAGGGGCGACCGCAAACGGTGCAAATTTTGGACGGCAAGTGTGGTTTTTGGTGGGACATGACGCTGGTTTTGATCTTTTAACTACAGAAACCAGCATTATTGTTTGTCTCATGTAAGTTTTTTGTAAATTTAACACCAAAATGTCGACATTAACGCCCCATATGTGATCAAAACCGACTTTATTGGCTTAGCAAACACCAAGTACCCACGCAAGAAAATCCATCATTCGGGCAAAAAATGTTCTAAATTCTCCACAAATCGCACACAACAAAAGCTGGCATCAGGCAATACCCAATAGGTTGGGAACCTGATTGTCTTCACCTTTGATTGTGCCTAAGCATCCTATACCATGTCAAATCCTGCCCTGCGTAA
>CANHWS010000250.1 GCA_947464365.1 Cytophagaceae bacterium
ACCAGGCAGCTTATCGTTATCATCTGTCGAGGCAGGTGGGCTTGGCTGGGCTACTACTTTGGGTTTGTCAAGGTCCTGCGGGGCGGATTGCTTAGCATTGGTATGCTGATTTGTCTGTCTGCTGCTACGGTCCACCTTATTTGTTTTGATGCTAGAGGTAGAGCCAGTGTCTGGCTTGCTAGGTTTGACCAAAGGGAGTGTTTTGATGTTGCCGCTATCCGGATCGCCATAGGCAGGTATTGGCATTCGATCTAGCTTTGACGGTGAAAGTGGCATGACGGCTCTGGGCCGTGTAAACAGCTCTCGAACATGGTCAAAACTTTGGGTATGGATCACGGTAAAGCCAGATGTTGTTGTGTTCTGCTGTGCGCTGTTAAAGCCCTGTGCCACCAATGCCGCATTGTTCCGGATAAAGGCCCTTAGCCTAAAGATCCCATCCTTACTCAGCATATACTCAACCTGCCAATCCCCAGCAATGCTAGCTGCTGTAGTTTGATTTTGGCTATTTGTAACACCACCACTTCGGGCAATCCTGACCCTGCCTTCCCATAAAGTATAGGATAGGCGCAGCTGTAGGGCATTGAGTGCATTCTGGTCCCATCCGTTGACGTCGATGTCTACACTGAAATTTTCGTCCACGTTGCTCAATAGGCTACTTATCTGGTTGCTGAGCATCTCGCTAATTGTGGCACTGCTGCCACTTGCAAATAGGTTGTCGCTGCTACCGCCCGCCACATTGTTCACCGGTAAGAAAGCCCTGACCAAAAACAAACTGAATACCTGCCTATTGAGCTCCTGTTCGTCCGTCTGGATTCGACTTTCGAACGAGGTAACATCTGGGCCAATCGTGGTAGGGTAGTTGCGCTCAATCTCGATCCCGAACACAATGTTTGGTTTCAGCATGTCCCCAGTGATGTCCATGTTGACCGTAACTGGGTATTTACGCCGTAGCTCAGGACGCTGAAGTGTGGCTGAGTCAAGCGAAAAGATGAGGGGCCTTAGGCTGGCATTTAGGGTGTGTTTGGCACTGATCTTCATCAAGGCACCAGTTGGGCTACCCGTCCAGGTTAGCGTGCTGCCACGCTGCAGGTCAAACTTTTTGTTAACCGCATTCAGGAAGATAAAGTTGTATGCCCCACGGCTTATAGTATAGTCGCCATACATCGTGAAGTCTCCACGAGTATCAATACTAAGCTTCAGTTTGCCTGCACCTTGGGCCTTGATGACTTCACCATTTTTGGCATTGAAGACAATGTCAATCTCTGCATCCGGAGTGATGTTGAGATTGAAGTCCATCGTGATCCCCTCTAGGTCCATCTTGCGCTTCAGGCTATCAGCAACTTGCGAAAGTGGCTTCTGGCTATCAGTAAACTGGATAAAAGTGAGCTTTTGGGATTCGCTGCTGCCCGTTTTGATCGGGATGTTGACCAATGTGTTTTTGTTGCTCGTGAGGTCACCTCTGATATAAAGGTTGTCAAACTGACCACGCATCAGGAAAGGCCCAGAGGCAGAAACCGTACCGTAATACAACGGATTTTGCTCGGCCGAGGTGTTCATGACCTGGAAGTTGACTAGGTCTGCTTCGCACTCAATCCCGTACTGCTGAAAGTACTGGTGCGTAATCCGCATCTTGCGCATGTAGGCCTTTTGGTTGTAGGCATCGGTAAGTGCAGTATTGTCCAGACTGATGATGTTCTTATCGAATACAATGCGCTCGTTGAACCGATAGTTGGCGTTGAGGTAATCGTACTTGAAAACCCCTCCTGATACTTGCAAAGCACCGACCACCACTAGTTTGTCTATCGCACCGGTAAGTGCCAGCTTTCCGGTGGCAGACCCGCCCCAATTGCTCATGATGGATCCCAAGAATGTTTCCATGATCTTGAGTGGCATCCCCGTGACGTTTGCTGTCATGTTGACGGGTGAGTCATTACTTGGCGCATAGTAGCCATCAAGCCGCAACAACCTTGCGCCATCCCTTATGACATCTAAGTCCACATTGAGCCATTTGTTGGTGTTGTTCCAATAGCTTGACCCTTCGACGTTTCCTACCAAAAACTTATCCAATTGCAGGCTATCCACTTTTATGAAGCCATGGATGTCGGGGGTAGCCAATGCTGCTCTTACTACGATATCGGCATTGGCTTTGCCCTTGATTGGCTTGCCAATAATGCTAGTCAGGATATTGAGGTCAAGCTCTTTGACTTTGACCATGAGTGAATCTGATTGTCGGCTTCCGATACGTCCTTTAGCATAAATGTCCTGAATGCTGTTACCCATCCTGAACTGATCTATCAAGATGCCATCAGCATAAAAGATGCTCATTTTGTTTTCGGCGTCAAGACGCCAATCTTCATCCATGAGGTGCAAGGACGACTCGCCAAAGGTGATAGTGTATCGATCTTCATAGAAACTCAGCATGCCACCAAGCCCAAGTTTGTTGGCCGTGGTATAGATGCTACCATTAGGCTGACTCTGATCGACATGACTCCTGAAGCCTAACTTTTCGTTGTTCCACTCTACGTCTAACAATAGGTTATTGGTAGGGTTGAGGCCGAACAAGGACTGGTTGCCACTGCTTAGGTGTGCACTAGCCAAGATGTTGGAGCTGGTTCGGGATTTAGAACTATTGACGTCTAGGGTAATCTGTTGAATTAGATTTTTGCCAACAGCTAACGAGTCAATCTCGGTATTGAGCAATAGCACGCCATTCCCACCACTAGTATACGACCCATTCAGGATGGTGTTGTTGCTCAGCAGGACATCGGGCGCATACATGCCCAATACTGGTTTTGGGTCCTTAATATCAACCTTAATGGTCAGGCTATAAGGGTTGATCTTGAGGCTCTTCTTGGCATAATAGCTACGCTGCTGGGCTGGGTTCTGATCGAAGAACATCTTATACTCCTTGCCCAGCGCGGTGACATCTGCCACCAGTTTGCTGAGTTGATAGTCGCCCACTAGGCTCATGTCAGCCCAATCACTCTCAAGCTCCAATACCTGGTTTACATCCTGCCAATACTTCCGGATCGCGACTTCGCTGAGGTTGATTTTGCGGTTACGGACAACGGCCTCTAGGTTGTTTGCCTTAATGATACCGCGCATTGCATCAGGCTCTAGCCCCAGGATGTCGGTACTGAATTGGCCTGACAAATGGGTGATATCTGACAAGAGGTTAAACTTTGCAAAGTTGGCATGTTTCAGGTTCAGCTCGACTTTAACTACCTCTGGCTTATGGCCTAACTCGACGCGTCCCTTGACACTGCCATCCAGATTGGGGTCCGATACTGAAAGCAAACCATTGAATGTTTGATTCAGGAACTGGCCATCCACCTTGATTCCCTTTACGCTGTATCCATTAAGACCAAATTGGTCCGCTTTTCCCTTCAGAGCAAGGTTTAAAGATGACTGGGTAAATCCTCGTCCATCAAAATCGGTATTGACATCGGCCAACTGCAGCAACTTGGGCTGATCGATCAGTTTGCCTACATCAAAGTCCTTCGTGACGATATGGCCTAGATAGGTCGTTTGCCTTTGGTCTGGCTTTATATGCATTGCCAGGTTGGTCGTGACCATCCCGATGCTAGTCTGCGCATCCGCAAAAAGTTTGAACTTGGAGGGCGTACCTTGGAAGTAGCCTGTGAAGGCCATTTTGCCAAGCGTGTTAACCATCTTTTGGCTACCAGTATCAAGGTACCGGCTGATGTCCGTCAGGACCAAATCGCTTTTCTTGATGTTTACCTCAAGCCGGGTTGTATCCCAGTTGGGCAAACCTCGCATTGCGACCGAACCTTGAAGCATGCTACCTTGACCAAATCCAGCCGAAAGTTGCTTGATCTTGAAGTTATTGATATAGCCACTGAAGCGGGACTTAATCCAGAAGCGTTCCTTAAGTTTTGGCAGGTCGGGTGCGAACGCTCGCAGGTCGTCAAAGTCAACATAGCTTGTGTCTAGGTTGGCCACCAGCAATATGCTATCGTTGAAATACTTAAACATCGACCAGTTCCGGAACTTGAAAGCTAGACTACGCTTAATATGTGTCCCTTTCCCGATATGGGCATCTAGTCTGTCAAGCCGCATATAGGTGCTATCCATACCTAAATAGCCTGACAACTTCTTTATATCCAGCTTGCTATAACGCTCATGTGCGGCTAAGCTCTTGACATTAAAGCCAATGAATTTTCCTTTGAGATAAAAGTCCTCGACCGTAATGTTGATATCCTGAAACTCTTCGTGCAGGTAATCGAAACCGTATCTTATTGTATCCCGACTAGGGTCAGAATAAATAAGATTGCTGTGCTCGATGACCACGTTCTGGATCGTGAACGCTGGCGGGTCAGGATTGTAAGGGTCTGTTGGTTTGGTGACAGCAGCCAAGATAGCGTCGCTAAACTGATTGATGTTGAATACTTGATCCTTATCTTGGTACAACATCTGGACGGATGCCTCATCTAAATAGGCCGCCTTCACCTTGATGGTATGGTTTAGTAAGGAAGGTATGTCAAACCGAACCCTTAGGTCCCGGACGGCGATCATGGGGTGGCCCAAACGATCATTGATGTGCACATCCTTCATTACGATCGTGTCTAACCATGAGATGTACACGTAGCCAACGTTAACATCAAAATTGATGGCATTGGTCACGATCTCGTTCATGGTAGCCACAAGTCTTCGCTGGACTGACGGTATGTGGATGGCTAGCGCAACCAATGACACGCCTAAGAGTATAGCACCTATAAAAACACCAATGGTCTTCCCGATTCCGCGGACTAGCCTTACCCATAATGGTCGCCTTTGGGATGGCACAGTCTTACCTTCCGAATTAGGGTTCGTTCGCTGCCCTCCTGTTGGCTCGTTGAGGCTATTTGCGGATGGTTGATCCAAATTGTGGGTGTGCTAATGAAAACTAATGGCCGACTCCTGAATATGCTGTTGCACCCGTAGGTAGTGGCTTAGGCAAAGGGGCTGTTTGTATAAATCCCACCTTTGGTATTGGTGCAAAGGCCATACCAAAGATGGGATTGTCAACAGGATTAACGCATAACAAGGCCGAAAAAGTACGTCCTTGGGGCCCTTATTCGGTCGACAGAATAATCTAGCGCGACC
>CANHWS010000251.1 GCA_947464365.1 Cytophagaceae bacterium
TCAGGCAACTAGTCGTACCAGAGGTCCTTTTCCTTGCTGTCGCGTTTGCCCTTCGGGATAACACGGTACTTGCTTTTGCTATCGTGCGACCGTAAATAGGAACTCCGTATCCGGATACCACCTTTGAAGTTGCGGCTGTCCTCGGCGGTGCGCTCCTCACGCTCCTTCTTATCGTTAAGCCAGTTGCCTTCGTAGTCCGCTAGTTGCTCGGCCTTTTTGCGCTCTACTTCCTCCTTGTTCGTGAAATAGTTGCCTGTCCAGTCCGATAGCTCAGCCGCTTTTTTGCGTTCCTTTTCTATTTTATTGTCATCAAAGCCTCCCGTCCAGTCTGCCAGTTGCTCGGCTTTTTCGCGCTGGATGATGCGTTTATCGGTCGTGATGTTGCCTTGGTGTTCGGCCAGTTGACCTGCCTTTTCGCGCTGGATGATGCGTTTATCGGTCGTGATGTTGCCTTGGTAGTCTGCTATTTGTGCCGCTTTGGCATCCTGCACCACCCGTTTGTCAATAGTGATGTCGCCACGATAATCAGCACGTTTAGCCGCCTCGATGGCTTCGAAGCTACCGCGGTTGGTGGCGGGCATATCGCCGGTCCAGTATCCCCGTAAGCCCGCACCGATCTCCTCCGTTTGCATTTTATAGGCACGGCTTTGTTGCATCAGCTGGTCTGGGTACCACTCCTTCTTGAGGCGGGTCCACCAGCTGTCTTTTTTCATATATCCGGGCCGGTACTCCCAGTTCAGGATTGATTGGTTGAACTGGATGGTATTGCGTAGGCCAAGATCCCCACCACCTGGGCCAATTTTGCCTTTGATGAATGGTGCACGGGTCCAGCGGCCATACTCAGCAGCTTCACCCTCGCGGATTTGCCAAGGTTTGACCCCTTGCGGTTTGGGTGGCACCTCGGGTTTGGTTTGTGCAATGGCTAACGTGACTGAAAACAGCGCGAATAGCAGCAGTAATAAGCGTGGTGGGCTAGCTTGTTTGCAGGTCAATATGGTGGTCATCATCATCGTCATGATAACACAGGGCTAGCCGAATAAAGTTGAGCCAATTGCATTGCAGCAAATTCTACTTCGTCGGAGGTAGAGTATTTACTAAAACTAAATCTGATGGCAGGCCTAAGATCCAGCATCGGGTTTTGTTGCACTTCGCGCAGGCCACGGATGACGTGCGAGCCAACTAGGCTGCCACTGCTGCAGGCGCTGCCTCCACTGGCGGCAATGCCAGCAATATCAAGATTAAACAACAGCATATCGCCATCCTCCGCAGGGGGGAGGGATAGATTTAGTACCTGAGGCACGCATCCTTCGTCTTGGCCTGACAGACCATTGAATTGCAAATCTGGTAAAAGCTCTGATAGGCGAGCCCTCATTTGTTGTTTGAGTGCTTGGGTATGGGCCCAGGTTGCTTCGCGGTGCTGATAGGCAAGCTCTAGAGCCTTGGCCAGCCCGACAATACCTGCGACGTTTTCGGTTCCGCCACGCATATTGCGCTCTTGGGCACCACCATGCACCATCGGCGGAATCCCGTATCCAGACTTGACATAAAGCAAACCAACACCTTTGGGTCCGTGAAACTTGTGGGCTGCCCCAGCTAGGTAGTGTACGTTGAGCTGGTCTAGCTGCAAGGGTAATTTACCCAAGGTCTGGACCGCATCGGTATGGAAATAGGCCTGATGTGTAGCGCAAAGCTCTGCAATGGCCTCTAGTGGGTTAATGTTGCCGAGTTCGTTGTTGGCGTGCATAAGCGACACCAAGGACTTTGGATATTGTGCCAAAAGCTCCTCCAGATGCTGGAGATCTAGTACGCCGGTCTCGTTATGCCGCAGCCAATGGACTTCTGCCACCCCGAGCTTTTCCAAGTAGTCGATCGTGTGGGTGACGGCATGGTGCTCCAGCGGGCTGCTGATGATGTGCTTGATGCCATAAGCCTGCACCGCAGATAGGATGGCCGTGTTGTCGCTTTCGGTCCCACCACTGGTGAAGAAGATTTCGGCAGGGGAGCAACCCAGCAGCTGGGCTACTGTTTTGCGGGCTTTTTCGATCGCAGACCGCACCGTACGCCCATGCCCATGGATGGACGATGGGTTGCCAAAATGCGTCGTCAGGTAGGGCATCATGGCCTCAATGACCAAGGGGTCTGTGGCTGTGGTGGCGGCGTTGTCGAGGTAGGCTTGCATGGTGAGCTGCTAAGGGCCTACAAGGTAATGCCGTTTGGTGAAAATACGAAGTAACCCCTATCCCAATTCACCAAACCCTAGGCAGCGCCCCCCGTATCCACCAACACATAATGCACCCTAGGGTCTAATTCAGCACGCTCAAAACTGGCCTCAAGAGCTGCTAAGCAAAACCCCGAATAGATAGGGTTCAGCTGCTGACCAGTGCTTGCTTTGTGGTTGGCAACAGATGCCAATACTGCTTGGCTTGGTCTTCCGTATCGGCCTAAATCTGGCACGGCGATTACCTTGGCAAGTTGGATGGCAAGTGCCATCGGGTCAGCTATTCCCCTGTCCGTGAAGTAGTTACTAATCTGGTCCAACACCAAGGAAGTGCAGTAGGCTTGGTCTCGAAACGGGGCAAAGCCTAGGGTTGGAGGTGGTAATGTGCCTTGCCCCAACGATACCCATGCCTCATAGCGGGCAATTGCGATTCCCGCCATTGTTGCCCCCGTCCCAACAGGCACCACCAACTGGACCTCAGGGTTGAGATCTCCTACCCAAGTCTTGGCCTCGGCGATTAAACCAACCAGTGCCAATGGACCACTGGCGCCTTCTGGGATAAAGTAGGGTCGGTCTAGGCTATCCCAAAGCTGAGGGATGGTGGTAGCTGGACCCTGCTTGCATACCGATCGGTAAGTTGGGCGGTCCAATAGCTCGATTTGCATACCAAGGGCTTGGAGTCTAGCCAATCCTGGTGTTTGGGCCATGGTCAACCCCTTTAGCTCATCACCGCGGACTAACCCAACTGTCGTGAGTCCGTGTTCCTGACCAATTGCCGCCAGAGCCCATAGTAAATTGCTATACGCTCCACCCGGCACCACCAGAGTCCGTGCCCCAGTCGCCTCAATCTCGGGCCAGTAACTCGCCAGTTTGGCGGCCTTGTTGGCGCCCCACGGGGCAGGGTTGGGTAAGGGGTGGATGGTGATAGGCATGGGGTGGAGGTTGATGGCCTTTTGAGGGTAGTAATCGAACCCGAACCTACCTATATTTGCTGTATGTTGGCATCTCTCAAGACACGGAACATAGGGCCCAGCGATCTGGATTTGGTCTTTGGCAAACGGCTCAACCTGATTTCGGGCGACAATGGCCTTGGCAAGTCTTTTTTGCTGGATTTGGTTTGGTATGCGCTTACCCGGACTTGGCCAAACGCCCTTAATCCTAGGCTAAAGGCTGGATATCCAGCGAGGCCTACTGACCCCGCACGTGCAAAGGATGCCCGCATTGATTACCAAATACTAAAGAGTGGAAAAAAAGAGGATGACACCTCAAAACATGCCCGATACGAAGGTGTAAACGAATGGGGCGTTAAAGGCAGTGGTGCCCAACCTGATCCAGGTCTGGTTTTCTACTTCTTCCCAGATGGTTCCTGTTGTTTGTATGATTTCCAACGTTCGTCAGCAGACCTCCCGGCTTATGTCTTGACACAAGACGAACTTTGGGGCGGCATGGATAGGGCCAAAATCAATTTTATCAAAGGCCTTGAATCTGATCTTGTAGTCTGGAAAAAATCAACAGATGAGTATGACAAAAAATCACTTGAGATGATGGTCAACATCCTGAAGTGTCTTAGTCCTCGTCTGGGCCTATCATTAGGCGAACCAACTGTTCTTGACAGGCATGGGATAGAAGAAATCCCGACCATCAATATGCCATACCAACAAAATGTGCCGATACGGTTTGTGTCCTCTGCCATCAAGCGGATTTTGTCAGTGGCTTATTTTATTGCATGGGGATATAACACCCATGTCAAATGGTGTATGGCCAATAAAGGGGCTAAGTCTATCAGCAAAAAAGCTGTGATTCTGTTTGACGAAATCGATGCCCATTTACATCCCAAATGGCAGCTATCAATTTTACCAGCATTGATGGAAGTCTGCGGACAACTTGATTCCCAATTCTCAGTGCAGTATTTTGTGACTACCCACTCACCTCTTGTGATGGTATCTGCTGAAACACCATGGAATGATAATAACGATAGTTTGATTGATATAGATCACCTTGGTCAATCTGTCAGCGTAAAGGTGAAGCCATTTGTCAAACTTGGCAAAGCAGAGAGCTACCTCAATGCCGATCAATTTGATTATACTTCTAATCGGAGCCTTGAGGCCACAGCAGCGATAGATGCTTGGAAACAAGCGTCAGATGCGGTTTTGACTATGCCAAAGGCAGAATTTGAGCCGCTCCTAAAGCGACTTGACCAGTATGTGCCTAAGGAGGACATGATGTTTTGGGCAGGTGTAACTCATGTTAAATCCCGTAGGGCATAACACACCGTCTAGTCATGATAAAAGTCGAACTGCAGAAAACGCATCCAGATGGATATGCACAGATTCGTGATGCACATCTAGCAAAAATTCAGGCTAAAGAGGAGGTTAAGTTTGAGCTAGCAAACAACTATCGCAAAGTACTATACAAACAATACAACAACACTTGTGCATACTTAGCGACCACCTTTGATGCAGAAGAAGTGCGTCTCAACAGATCCATCGACCACTTCAAACCCCAAAAAGCCTGCCCAGAGTGTATGTATGATTGGGACAACTTTCGGCTATGTGATGGCAAGCTCAATAGAACATTCCCCGATGGTTGGCCGAAGAAGGGGGAAGAGGTCTTAGATCCTTGTGCCGAAGATTTTGATTCTAATTGGTTCTATCTGGATGTTGCTACAGGTAGTTATCTGCCTTCTAGCCACGTGCCGACCGATAAACTTGACTTGGTTTCCTCTACTTGTATCTATCTCAACAAACATGACTACCCGAGTTGGCGGCTAAGGATTATATGGAGTTACCTAAGTGGCCTCTGGTCAAAAGAGCATATCAATCGGTTTTATCCAGGAATTTATTATGCTTTAACTGGTTTTCCGGCTTGATTTATGCCA
>CANHWS010000252.1 GCA_947464365.1 Cytophagaceae bacterium
CAAGTCATAATCAATGGGGTTGAGTGTGCGGAGGTCAATGACCTCAAGGCGGCCAGTTAGTTGTTTTGCTGCCGCTAAGGACCAATAGACTCCCATGCCATATGTAATGATAACGGCAGTGGCACCTTCGTCTAGCATATCAGAGTCGGCTGCAAGGGCTATACGCGCCTTCCCCAGCGGAACAATATAATCCTGATCCGGCTCCAGGGTTTTGGCCTCATCGGTGCCGGGGACCTTGCTCCAGTACAGTCCTTTGTGCTCCAGCATGATGACTGGGTTCGGGTCCAGATAGGCCGCTTTCATCAGGCCCTTCATGTCTGCGGCATTGCTAGGATAAACCACCTTGATACCTCTGATGGTCAACAACGTACTCTCGATGCTCCCACTATGGTAGGGTCCGCCACCACCATAAGCCCCTGTCGGGATCCGGATTAGTGACTGAATCGGGAACTTGCCTTTGCTGAGGTAACAGCTCTTACTAAGCTCTGATACCAACTGATTGATGGCCGGCCAGACATAATCCGCAAACTGAATTTCGACGATCGGCTTGGCTCCTACCGCTGACATTCCAGCCGTGCTCCCCACAATATAGGCCTCCTGTATTGGTGTATTGAATACCCGATGATCTCCAAACTTACCAGCCAAGGTAGCCGCCTCGCGGAATACCCCACCCAGTCGTCCTCCCACATCCTGCCCGTAGAACAAGGCCTCAGGGTGAGCATTCAGAATTTCTTCAACAGCATGGAGGGCTGCATCGACCATCAAAACTTTTTCGGCACCTGCAGGGGCACGTTCGCCCACTTCAGCAGTGGCTGGTGTTGGCGCAAACTCGTTGGTTAAGGCCGTGGCTAAATCCGGATCTGCTGAGGCCAAGGCATCATCATAGGCCTTCTGCACCTCAGTGTCAATTAGGGATTCAAACTTGACAATCTGTGCCTCCGTAAAACCAGCTGAGAGCACCTGCTGCCGCAATTTGGGCAATGGGTCATTCTTCAGATGGTCGCTTAGATTTTCGGCGCCACGGTACCACTCCTTCCGGACCCCACTAGTATGGTGCCCTAGAAATGGACATTTGACGTGGACTAAGATCGGAGCTTGGTTTTCACGCGCATACGCTATCGCCTCCTTGATAATTGGGTAGGCCTTAACGAAGTCAGTACCGTTGGCTTTACGCCGCTCTAGGCCCTTGAACCCTGCCGCATATTCGTAGGCATCACTTTTACGGAACTCGTCATGATAGGCCGAAATTGACCAACCATTGTCCTGGATCAGGTACACAATCGGCAAGCGTTTCAGAACTGCCATCTGGAATGCCTCCGAAACTTCGCCCTCGGTTACGCTGCCATCTCCAAGGCTACAGAGCACAACCGCCTTCTGGTCAGATCCTGGGTATGATATACTGCTCAGGTAGCGAAGCCCATGTGCAGCACCCGTAGCAGGAATAGCCTGCATACCTGTGGCAGAGCTTTGGTGCGGAATTGTCGGGAAACCTTCTCGCCGATAGGATGGGTGACCATAATAAGTTTTGCCACCACCAAACGGATCATCCGCTTTGGCCAACAACTGCAACATCAACTCCTTGGGGCTGATGCCCATCGCAAGCAACATCGCATCATCCCGATAGTACGGATAGGCATAGTCTTGAGGCTGGAGGGCCATCCCTGCAATAATCTGAGGGACCTCATGTCCACGAGCTGTGGCGTGTACATAGCGCGCACAGATCGTCTTGTTATCCTCAAACAGCTGAGCCATGCTGGCCGCCGTATACATATACTTATACGCACTCAGCAAAATCTCTTTGCCTGGTGCTTGATTGCTTTTGTTGCTCGGTTTGTCGGCCATGGTGTCTTTGGTCCTCTTTCGCCCTATCGACATCCCAATAATTTGTGGCTTGCCAATCGGTGGACAAATATAGGGCTGGTCATTGCAAATCGACTACTGACTACTTCCCGTACCTCCACCCGCAGGACGGAATCAAATCCTCGTGATTATTTGACAAGGTTGTCTTTTGGCCGATACCTAAACATCAGATGCAAACTATCCCCGACCATACTGCCCAAATTGTTGTTCTGGAGGCGAGTCTGGACCAGATCAAGTATATGGCCATCATCACCTACAACCACTTTGCTATTTTGCAGATGGCTGACCAAGGTACCACCATAGTATATCTTTTCGTCAGCTGGTAGCCAAGCCAGTCCCTTATGTTTAGGATAATCTAAGCCCACTTTTGGCAACACAAAAGGGGTTTTCTGATCATGATAAGTCAACTCCGTCATCGGGAACCATCCTTCTGCCAAACCAAACTGCTCTTCTGCCTTTACCAGACGATCTTGATTGTCATACTGATACCGGCGCCCTACCAACATACTATCTGGCCCTGAATAGTAGGTAAGCACTGCCATGTCAACCAATCCTTTAGGTGAATATCGCTCCACTCTCTCCTTAGTTAACAATGTACTGTCGTAAGCCCCAGTCTGAGGATCTCGACTCACTGTCCGCTCCAGCAAAAGGGTAGGTTGTTTTTTGGCATTGAGGTACAGGATCTGACGACGCTGCAACTTGTTCTGGTGCAAGGAGTAGTACGAGAAAATCTCCACAAAGCCATCGCCCAGCTTGCCATTGCTGAACGTGAATGTACCTGGTTTGTTGCCATGCGTCACCCGGATGATGTTTAGCTCATGGGTATTGCGGTGATAGAAATAGTTATTGCTAGGGTCTTTGACGATATTAGTAGGATCCGTGGTCCCGACTTGGTCCAGTCGATTGTCCTTATAACTGTATAGTTGGGTATAAACCGCCTTGCCGTCCTTGACTTGCGTGGCCTCAATCATATCCAGCAATTGGTCCCCCTTATCTTGTCCATCGCCAGGTTTGCCAGTACAGCTCACGAGGACTAGCCCAACATACAAGACCATTCCAAAAGTCAACAGGAACCTACTCTTACCGATAATCCGTTTCATGGCACAAGTATAACGGATTGCAGGTCAGGAGCAACGGCTGCTGATATAAGGAACTGATCATTCGTAAACAGCATGCAATAATCTGGATCATCCAAGATGACATAAGCCATCCAAACCAAACACCGTGGATACTACTTCAGTACATCCACCCAGCCTTTATAGACAGATCCTCTAGCATCAACCATGGTGTAGAAATAAGTCCCTGAGGGTACGCTTTGGCCCGCCCATGTGTTGGTCAGTAGCTCTTCTTCAAAAACACGAACGCCCAAACGATTATAGACCTGCAGCTTGCCACGGCCAGCCATGCCGTCAAATATTAGCTGATCATTGAGGTTGTCCCCATTAGGCGTTATGACATTGGGCCATGTGTCTTGACGTACTGACACGGTCTGGCTAGACTGATAGAGACAGGATGCGAATCCTGTTGCTGTATTGTCATTGACCTTAAACGTTACGGTGTAAGGGTTGTTTGCAGCGGTTTCGGCATAGTAAATATGCTCTACCGAAGACAAATCAATAGACTCCTCAGTGGCCGTACCATCTCCCCAGTTAATCTGATACCGAACAGTTGCTGATGGCGGCAACGGAAGTGTTGTTGTACCATTTGTGGCCAATGCTCTTGTCAAATTCGTCAGCCGTACTTGTAATGGGTAGTTCGGCGGATTGTTGAGGGTATCGATTTTAAAAGCCGGTGCCAACCCTAGGGCAACTGCCGTATAGCTAGGTGCTGTAGGGTCAGGCGATGGGCCAGTAGCATCCTGATAGGTGTATTGGCAATTGGTGCCCAGCTCCGTCAACACAAAGGTCAAGTTGCTAGACTGCTCTAGCCTAAGGCCAGTAAAGTCAGTGGTATTGGTGCCGCTGCCAACTGTATTGCCCGCTTGGTCTTTGATCAGAACTGCAAAGGGTGTCGAAGGGGTGCTGCTGATGGATAGGGCAATCGGCTCGTTATAGCAGCTGGTGGTATTTTTGTTGAACAAGATATTGCTGATGCCTGCGACCCTAATAGTTGTCGTGGCAGTGCCACCGCAGCTACCTTGGCTCAGGTTATAGGTGATTGTATGACGACCGATACCTGCCACATTCGGATTAAACTGATCCCCAGTGACCGCCGTACCGGACCAAGTGCCACCAGCTGGTGCAGCTCGCAAACTATACGGCCCGCCACCAATGCAGATCACACTATCAGTCAACAAAAGTAGATTCGGTGTCGCACTAATGCCGATTGACGCTGTGGCCGAATCAGCACAGGTTCCGTTCCGGACAACGTAAGTAATCGTGATACTACCGCTCAGACCAGCAGGATTGAAGGTCGTAAGGCCTCCACTCGTACTAAGTCCTTGGCCTTTAAAAACACCCCCAACCGGCAAAGCACTGAGCACAATGGGTGGGTTAATTGGGCAAATACTAGCTGGGAAACCCACAAAACTAGGATTAAGCGCCGACCTAACCTGAACAGTCTTTTTAACTGTATCAGGGCATGGGCCGGGAACAATGTACTGGATCAGGTACTGGCCAGCAGCAAGTACCGAAGGGCTAAAACGAGTACCATTTAGACCCGCTCCAACAAAATAACCAGTTGGTTGATTGCCAACCAACGTAACAGGCCCTGCTCCTGCACAATAAGCAGTATCGAGGCCCGTAAACGCACCACGCGGTGCTGCATTGACCGTTATCGACTGGATAATCGAGTCCGCACAAGGGCCACTCCTGACCTTATAGACCAAGCGATAAGTACCATTAAGCCCAGCGGGATTGAAAACTCCGGTAGCCGATATCCCCCGACCAGAAAACACCCCGCCTGTCACAGCCGAATAGCTGGCCTGGATTGGGGTTTCGTTAGCACAAATCGTCGTCCTTGGCAGGCTAAACGTGATGGAAGGCGCTGGAGCATAGACCCTAACAGTCTGCCTAACGGTATCAGGACAGGCCGCTATCGTATTTACGATGTGGGTTACGGTATGGATGCCCACTCCCGCAGATGCTACACTAAACGTAGTGCCCGTAACACCTGGCCCACTAAACACTCCAGACTGCAGACTCTGCAACTGCGCCACCGCATTGGATAAACAATAGGCCGAATCAAGCCCAATAAACCGCCCATCAGAGCCGGAGTTGACC
>CANHWS010000253.1 GCA_947464365.1 Cytophagaceae bacterium
GATTTGTTGCTCGCTAAAGTCCGATATCGTGATGATTCGTTGTGCTTTGTGGGCCGCTGCAGCCATCACCCAACGGGCATAGAGCTTTTGGGGCAACGTTAGCGTATCGTAAAAAGCTCTGTGGAAACAGTCGTTGATGTTGACAACATACCGACAGCGAGCATCAATGGCAATCGGAACGTTATAGTGCGGAAACCAAGTTAGGGCAGCCGACTTTGGGATTTTAGCGCCTAGCAGCAACTGTTCCTTAACAGAGTAAATCGGTGTGTTGACGACGGTGTGGGGTAGGTCATGCGCCCACTGATTGGGCTCAAACGAGTCTTGATTGACCAATAGGTGCCATTGATACCGATCCAGGATGTGGGGTATGACGTTTTTGATGATCATGCCGATCCCGGAGGACTCGAGCATACGGGCATCAACGCATAGGATGGGTTTGGCTGGCACTAGTGAGGCAATAAGGTGGAAAAATAGTTGGCCAAGTGGTTTGGGGTAGACCCAATGTGGGTCTTAGCCCAGAGCTGCAAATTGGCGCAAGAACCGTGTGTCGTTCTCGGTGAATAAGCGCAAATCCCTGACCCCGTACTTAAGCATCGCCATCCGTTCGATCCCCATACCGAATGCATATCCTGTATAGACCTCTGGGTCAATCCCAACGCTAGACAATACATTAGGGTCTACCATGCCGCTGCCACCAATCTCGACCCAACCAGTATGTTTGCAGATGTTGCAACCTTCGCCATGGCAGATCTGGCAGCTGATGTCGATCTCGGCGCTTGGCTCTGTGAATGGGAAGAAGCTTGGGCGGAACCTGATTTTAGTTTCGGGTGTGAAAAGTTCCCGTACGAAATAATAGAGGGTGTCCTTGAGGTCGGCAAAGCTTACACCCTCGTTAATATATAGCCCTTCTACTTGGTGGAACAAACAATGCGCACGTGCCGAGATGGCCTCGTTCCTGTAAACCCGACCAGGGGACAGGGTACGGATCGGGGGCTTTTGGTTCTGCATCACCCTAGCTTGTACTGAGCTGGTATGCGTCCGGAGCAGCATGTCGGGGTTGCGAGCCACGAAGAATGTGTCCTGCATCTCCCGAGCAGGGTGGTTGTCTGGGAAGTTAAGGGCACCAAAGTTGTGCCAATCATCCTCAATTTCAGGGCCTTCGGAAAGGTTGAACCCAATATTGCTAAAGATCCTGATGATCTCTTGCCGCACAATGGTCAGCGGGTGTTGACTTCCGACACGGCCAATGATATCTGGTAGGCTGAGGTCTTGAGGGACATCTCCAGCTGGCAATTGGTCCTCCAATGCCGTTTGTGCTACCTTCCAACGGTCAGTTGCTAGGTCCTTTAGCTCGTTCAGTAGGGCACCGATGGCCTTGCGATCTTCGGCAGGCACCTGTTTGAAGTCCGCAAATAGGGCATTGACTTTGCCTTGTTTAGCCACATAGCTTAGCCGGAACTGCTCAACGGACGCAAGGTCTGTTAAGGTTGCGGCTTCTATTTCCTGCCTCAGGGCCTGGATGGATTCTTTCATTTCAATGGTTGGGCAATCGTGTTGCTATGGCTAGCAATGGGTTAGACATCACAAGGCAACATGAGCCAAGTTCAGACCAATTGGATTTGGGTACTTGGGGTCGGGTAGAGACCTATTGTTTAGGTTGCTTGGCTGTTTTGCCAAAATGGCCTTTCTTCTGGTCATAGATCTTCTCGATAATCTCTACAACCTTGAGGCCCTCGAGCGCATTGGTTGTCGTGATGGTACGGCCCTTGAGGGTATCAACCACGTTCTCGATAACGTAATGGTGGTTGGCAGCGCTACCTTTATAATGACCATAGTCGTTAGCTGGGTTGCTTTCGGGCAGGTCTGGCATCGTGTAGTCCTTGATGTTGCAGACCTCGACGTTGTTCATATACTGCCCGCCGACCTTAATACTGCCATGCTCGGCAATGATCGTGATACTGCTTTCGAGGTTGGTGTCATAGACACTAGTACTAAAGTTGAGGCATCCGCTGCCACCTTTTACAAAATCAAAGGTCACAAAGCCGCTGTCCTCGAAGTCGGTATTGTGGCTGTGGTTGAAGTCAAAGAAACGTGCCTGAACATTGCGCACATCCCCAAATAGCCAGAACATAATGTCCACAAAGTGGCTAAACTGAGTGAACAATGTGCCACCATCTGTGATTGCGTCACCCTTCCAGCCACCTGCTTTGTAATATCGGTCATCCCGATTCCAATAGCAGTTAACCTGCACCATATATATCTGGCCTAGCTTGCCACTGCTGACAATCTCCTTGAGCCAAACGGAAGGCGGGGAGTAGCGGTTCTGCATCACGCAGAATACTAGCTTTTGGGCCTGTAGTGCTTTGAACAGTACCTCTTCGCCTTCTGCCTTGCTCATGGCCATAGGCTTCTCCACCACAACATGGTGGCCAGCATCTAGGGCTTTAAGCGCATAAGGGGCGTGTAGGTTGTTGGGTGTGCAGATGTTGATGACGTCCGTCTCGATGCCACTATCCAGCAATTGTTGGATGTCCGTAAAGAATGGCACGCCATAAGTAGCCTTGAGGTCGTCCTCTAGGGCAGGGTTGCTATCCACCATTGCTACTAGTTCGCTTTCGTCATTCCGGGCGATCATGGTGGCGTGGCGTTTGCCGATGTGGCCGCTGCCTACGATTGCAAACTTGATTTTTTTCTGTTGATCCATTCTTGAGTGGCGATCATGGGCTGCACAAGTGCAGGAGCGCTATTGCGCATGACCTATATTATCGTCATTTGGTTGTAATGGGCCCCGATCGGGACCGCAAATTAAGCATATAGCCCATACTTATTACAAACGTGCCATGGTGCCACCAAGCTCTAGGCATTTTGCACCAGCTCAATTTGGAGCATAAAAGGGTAGGTGCTTGATCTGGCCTTGGCCTTACAAAGACTTTTTTTTCTGATTAGGCCACCTTTTGTCCAACGACGATCATCCTGGGGCTGCTAGCAGGCATGAGCTCATCGAGGTCGTATGTGCCCCAAATATGCAGAGGGCGGATGCCTACCTGTTGTAAGGCTGACCTAAACCAGTCCTCGGTCAGGATCTGTACTTGCTCGTCAAACTGGTAGTCTTGGCCCTTGTCGCTGAACTTGATGTTTTTGTAAATGAAATCGTGGTCGTGCCATTTGCAGATGTCAAAGTCCACACCCTCTCGGCTGATCATTTGGCGTATAGGTAAACGTGCAAGAATTGGGGCGGGGTTTAGGTAGTCTATCACCACCAATCCATCTGGTACTAAGGCCTCCGCAATGGCTGATAAGGTTGCCATGTTTTCGTCACGATGGCCAAAATACCCAAAGCTGGTGAATAGGTTCACGACCAAGCCAAAGGCATTAGTGGCAAAGGGTTCGCGCATATCATGGACCCTAAATGTGAGGTTGGTGGCACCCTGTTCCGAGGCCATTTCGGTTGCTGCATGGATGCTTTCGGGTGATAAGTCCAGGCCAGTTACCGTGAAACCAAGGCGATTGAAGCTACGCGAATGTCGTCCCTTCCCACAGGCTAGATCTAGCACAGAAAGGTCCTTGTTGACCTTCAATGCAAGGACTAGATTGTCAATAAAAGTTTGAGCTTCTCCTTCGTTATGGTTCTGGTACAGCAGATGGTAGTATCCTGAGTTAAACCAAGTCGTAAACCAGTCAGGCCCAGGATAGATTGGTGGGCAAACTTGACTATTGCTAGTTTTGGATCCGGACATGGCGGTTTGGAGATGGAGGGCCTAAGTACCAAGGACTTAGATCCAGTGGAGGCTAAGCCAAAGTAAGATAAAAGTTGTCGCCACAGGGAAAACGAACAGTAGGCTATCAATGCGGTCAAGCATTCCACCATGGCCCGGCATAATGCCACCACTATCCTTGATGTTGAGGCTACGTTTGATCATGGACTCGACCAAGTCGCCAAAGGTTGCGACAGGCGATATGATCAAACCCATAATGATCCAGTCTGCCAATGTCAGCACGCCGATGAAATGGTGCATAAAAAAGGTTGCAACAAACACAAGAAAGGCCCCACCGATAAATCCCTCCCAGGTCTTTTTTGGTGATATCCGCTCAAATAACTTGTGTTTGCCGAGGTGTTTACCTGCAAAGTAGGCACCTATATCATTGCCCCAAACTAATAGGATGATCCCCATCAGGACCGATCGGGCGGCGTGGATTACGATCCCGTGGGCCAAACAAAAAGGCAACACCACGTACACAATCCCGAGAAAGGTGAGCCCAATGGTCATCATGGGGCTTTTTTCTGTTTTGTCGAATAAGGTAACGACAAATATTACTAGTACCAACGGGAACCCTACCGAGAAGGTCAGCGGATGGATCTCTTCCTTAAGTACAAAGTAGGTAGCAAGGTTAAGTGCAAGTGCAAGCCCCATCCCTAACCAATAGGAGACTTTATGCCCTGCTTTTTGGCACAACTGGTAAAATTCGTTGAGGCCAAGGAGCGCAATCCCGATGTTAATCAGCATATAGCTCCAGTCCGAAAACAAGATGCCAGAGATAATCACTGCTGCACCTATGATGCCGCTGACGATCCGTTGCTGAAGATTACTGTTTGCCATCCTGATGGGTTTGACGTCGTTGTCGGAGTTGGGTTTTAGGGCCTAGGCTTCAATGCCGAGACTATGTGGGCAAAGTTGGCAAGGTTTCTTAATAATACCGTAATGTAGGGCCCTGTTTTGGCATAAGGGTATTTGCTGTAATGCAACAAATGGCTGCCAAAGGGCCTTTAATTAGCTTTTGTCCAGAATAGCCTCATTGATTGCTGCCTCGACGATGGCAGTTGCCTCCTTGAGTTTACAGGCAGGGACATGGGCCTCATAAAACCCAATGGGGTACATTGACTCTCGTTTGCTGACGATAACGGCCTCTATCCCGTTGTTGACCAACAGATCGACCATCAATGCTGTGAGGTGTTGCTGTGGTGATGAGTAAACTCGGGTCCAGGTCATGGTTTGGGGGAGCAACAATTTGAGTTTATGGGTTCCATTTTTGACCTGTGCTTGGTCTGGACCA
>CANHWS010000254.1 GCA_947464365.1 Cytophagaceae bacterium
CCTTCCCAAACGCCCAAACGACATACTTAAATGGACTCAATCCTGAATCAGCTTCACGAAGGAAACAATCCTGAGCAGGCCTTCCTACTCCTCGCTGTCTTGGCACTGATCATCCTGATCGGGGTGGCATTATTCATCGCCCTAATCCAGATCGGTGGGCTATACAACATTTTGCAGCAGCGCAATGGTGGCGACACTTGGCAGCTGGCAGTCAAACGTTGGTGGACAAACATCTATGATGCTCAAGTGGGCCTAAAGCCGCTCGAAACGGAGCAAGAGCTGTTGTTAGCCCACGACTATGACGGCATAACGGAGCTTGACAACCACCTACCCCCTTGGTGGAAAAACTTATTCTATGCAACCATTTTCTTCGGATTGGTTTATATGGTGATGTACCACATCACTGGTAGTTGGCAGCTACAACTAGCCGAGTATGAAACGGAGTTATCCGTGGCTGCAACCGAGAAAGCCGAGTGGGAGAAAACCCAAACCAATAGCATCAACGAGACCAGCGCCAAATTCCTGACCGATGCCTCAACCATCAATGATGGCAAAGGGATCTACACGGCCAACTGCGTTGCTTGTCATGGCCCTGCAGCTGGTGGCGGTGTTGGTCCTAACCTGACGGATAGCTACTGGATCCATGGCAACGCCATTGGTGATGTTTTCAAAACCATCAAATATGGGGTGGCTGGCAAGGGTATGACTGCTTGGCAAGCCACCCTGAACCCGAAACAAATTCAGGCCGTCGCTAGCTATGTCCTGAGCCTTAACGGAAGCAACCCTGCCAATGCTAAGGAGCCTCAAGGCAAACTGCTGGCCAACACGACCCAAGCCAAACAAGCAACCGCGGCCAAATAGCACCAACAAAATCGAGTACAGCCCCTATCCGCAAGGCCAAAGGCAACCGTAGTAATAGTGCCAAATCTCCCCTTCCAAAAATGATCAAGTCCAGCTCTGATAGTAGCCTTTTTGACCTAGACGATGATTTTCGGGATCATTTGGCAACGGTTTCAAGCACAGGTAAACGCATTTGGCTCTACCCCCGCGAGATCAAAGGTTACTTCACGACTATGCGCCGCTATGTGGCCTGGGTCTTGATAGGACTATGGGTTATAGTGCCCTGGATAAGTTGGGACAACCAACCACTGATGCTCTTTAATGTACTGGACAGGCACTTCATTATCCTGGGCCAGCATTTCTACCCACAGGACCTGATGTATTTCGGCATCCTGCTGCTGACCTTCTTTTTGTTCATTGCCTTCTTTACCGTCACGTTCGGACGCGTATGGTGCGGATGGGCCTGCCCGCAGACCTTGTTCATGGAACAGATTTTCCGTAGGTACGAATACTGGATCGAGGGAAGTGCCAAACAACAACAACTGCTTGATGCCCAACCTTATAACCTCGATAAGATCCGGAAACGAGTAGCCAAACATAGCCTCTTTATCCTGACCTCCGGCGGTATCGGTTTGTTGGTGATGCTTTATGTTTGGGGTCGTGTGCCAGTCTTGGACTGGATCATGGCGGGGCCACTGTCGAACAGAACATTCCTTAGTTTTCTCCTGGTGTTTACGGCCGTTTTCTACGGAGTTTTCAGCTGGGCGAGGGAGCAGGTCTGCACCGCCATCTGTCCTTATGGTCGTCTCCAGAGTGTATTGCTCAACAACAAGAGTCTACTTGTCCTCTACAACAATCTAAGGGGAGAGCCTAGGCGAGAAGTAGGAAGCCATAAAACAGAAAGCCCATCCACAATAGCCAATACCAACGACAAAGGAGACTGCATTAGCTGTGGCCTATGTGTTCAGGTCTGCCCCACCGGGATCGATATCAGGAATGGTACGCAGCTGGAGTGTATCAACTGCACTGCCTGTATCGATGCCTGTGACGCCGTGATGGGCAAAATCGGCAAACCTCGTGGTTTGGTCACCCTCAGTAGTCATGACCAGATCGAGAAAGTGTCCAAACAATGGCAACCTAGCCGAAGGGTTTGGGTCGCAACTGCCGCCATGGTCGTTCTGCTCTTGCTTGATGCCGCAATCCTCTGGTCCCGTAGCCCGATCACGATCACCTTGCTGCGCGTGCCAGGCCAAATGTACCAAAATGGCCAAAACGATACCCTCACCAACCTCTATAACCTCCAGATGACCAACAAAACCAATGATACGATTCGGTTAAGCCCGTCAGTGGCGAATGGTAGAGTCAGGTTGGTCGCAGGCCAGATGACCTTAAAACCTCAAGGCCAAGTGGACCTCACCGTATTTATCGCCTTGCCCAAATCCGCCGTCAAGACCAACCGAAATAACATCGAGATGTTACTCAAAGACCAAGAAGGCAAATTCTATCACCAGAAAACAACCTTCCTGGCTCCCTAAGGCTGACTCCCGCCTCTTGTCCATTCCCGCTACTTCTAGTTAATGCCTAGCCAAAAATCATAATGCTCAAATTCATCATCGGATTATTCATTTCCTTCTTCATCCTGATGGCAGGCATGGTGATCATCAGCATCAACCAGAAGGACATCTTTTTGGTCAGCCCGACCTATTACAACGAAGAGCTGGCCTACCAAACCACCATCGACGCCCTCAACCGCACCCCACAAGATTGTATCCTGCTTACGCAAGTGGACAAATCTATTGTCGTCGAAGTTGCACAAAAGGGACTTGACAGTAGCCTTTTTGTCGGAAGCCAAGGACAACCAGTAACCTTAAAAGTAGAACTCCGCCGGCCCGACAATGCCAAGCTAGACCGCGACATCAACCTCAGCATCCCGACGGACCTAAGTGCTATGCACTTTAATAAACCCATGGAAGGACAATGGAGAGTCTATATCAGGTGGAAACAAGCTGGTCAAGATCATCTCTGGCGCACGACCTATTATGTTAATTAGGCAGGAAATAAATCAGCACCATATATGATCTATTGGGCAGCATTTATTTTGGGCCTAGGTAGTGCCTTCCATTGCATCGGGATGTGTGGCCCCCTAGCCATGCTGGTCCCCTTGCCCAGGCACCTGTCACTCAACTCGAAAATCCTGACCCTAGCCAACTACCATATTTGGCGCATTATGGTCTATGTATCGTTGGGGCTGATTGCGGGTATCCTCAGCAATGCTACCAGCCTGCTGCCTCAGGTTGTGGCCCACCAACAAAGTATTACGCTGGGGCTAGGCGTAATGCTGCTAGCCACCTCCCTATTGCCTGTGGTACGCCATCTGGCTGAGCGCTGGGGCAATAGGCAGACCAAAGGCTTACTTAGTCTGCTGATGACAAAGTACCAATCCGTTCGGCAAATCAACCCAGCCTTGGCCTCTATCATCTTGGGTGTGCTACATGGCTTGGTCCCTTGCGGGATTGTCTATAGTGCCGTAATTATGGCCATGTTGTCTAGCACTGCGCTTTCGGCTGGCCTGATGATGTTGGCATTCGGTGTGGCCACAAGCATGACCCTAATGGTGGTGCGGCTATTTGGGGCACAGTTTCAACAGCCCAACACCCGCTGGATCCAACTTTCGATCAGCCTTGTGGCCATTTTATTGATGATAAGGGCCAATCGTGCAGTATTGGTACCTAGTAATCAAGATCAGCCCAGCACCATCGTAGCTGTGCCGTGTCATAAGTAGTTTGGTCGGCTGATTTGCAATTTCAGCCTACCCCCCCAAAAGAACAGCAATACTCAACCATTGATCCTAAAGGATGGTTCCAATGGTAAACCACGGTTGGATCGGAGCACATCCTGACCATAATCAAAAAGAAGCCCTCAGTAGAACTAACTACTGAGGGCTTCTAGATTTTTGAATGCTAGTAGCGCAATCCGAGGATAACACCAAATGAACCTATTGTTTGACGAAATGCTTCACGACACGCTCAGTACCTGACTGCAATACCATCATGTACAAACCTGGGGTCAGGTGAGCAACAGAGATGGTAGTTTTGATGTCATTAAGTTGGTGGGTTGCTACCACACGACCATTGACGTCGAAAATAGAGGCAGGCACCAACACACCATCACGATTAAGAGCAATGGTCAAGCTAGTAACAGCAGGGTTCGGGTTGAGGCTTACACCTAGCGGAGCGATAGCCTTGGCTGTAGATACAGGGAATGTAACAGTAGGTGTTGGTGGCGAGGCACCTTGATCGTCATTATCACAGTTAACTGCGACTATACGATATTCGTAAGCATAGCTTGGCACGGCCATGTAGTCATACCACTCTTGCGGATTGAGGTCCATAGGGCCTTGGTTAGCACAGCCAAGTGGCAAGTTGCCAAGGTCGCGCATATTGAAGTCAGCAACGGCACTACCAGTTACGTTAGCAGGGCGGTAAGCAATCGTGACCCAATTGCTAGTTGCAGCCACACGACGATCGATCCGGAACGCAACCTCGTCATTAGCGACATCTTCCCACTTCAGTTTGATGCAGGTACGGACGCTATCTGGCTCAACAGTGACGTTGATCGGTGGAGCCGGTGCGCTACCAGAGGTTGGGCAGGTAAAGCTCAGATCACCAATATTGGTACCGTTAAGGCCACCTTGTGAGTTAGGGGAACCAGTTGTTGGGTGGAAGTTAGCCACTGCAATTGCATCCTCTACACGGTTAGCATCTGGCTTCAGGAGGCCGACAGCACCACGCTGACGGTTCCAACCCTGGAACATACCATAAACTGGCACATCCCACGGGGCAATATAGCCATCCTTGCCAGTACGGCCTTGGCGGTTGAACGTTTCAGCCACTGATAGGAAGCCAACACCACCTTGGGTTTGGTAAAGAATACCCTCACCATCGTTGCCAGGTGTTGAGCCTGTGCCTTGGTACCAGTTATGATCGGTCCAAACGCACCAGCCGGCCATATCAAATGCACGAGACATGTTATCCGAGTTCACACCAGCTTCTTGTACACCATCCAGAGTCAGCTCATAAACTGGGGACTGACCTGATGGGGCCAAACCATAGATATTATCACCTTCGGTTAGGTAGTCGCGGTGGTTATAGTTGTTCTGGACAATCATCCACTTACCGGCTAGCTCATAGCCTTTGTGGCCATGGCTATA
>CANHWS010000255.1 GCA_947464365.1 Cytophagaceae bacterium
ATGCTAAAGGGCACCGTGAGGCGTAGGCTGACGTTGCGGCCTAGCTCGTCAGTGTAGTATCGGAACCGATTGAGGTAATCACGATACTGACTATTAAGCACGTTGTCGATCTGGAGGTGCAAGGTGGCCCATTGCCGCTGGGTACGGAATCGAAGGCCAGCTTCAGATGTCCAGACGGTATATCCCGCTGGTGCTGGGGCGTAATCAAGATCAGCTGGTGCATTGGTTTGCTGCGCCACAGTAAGGCCACCAATACCGACATAGATTTGGTATCGGTCGGTGGTCAAGAGTTGGTAGCTGAAATTAACCCTTAGCCTAGGCGGGGGCACAAACAATAGCCCTTGGCCACGGCTGGACTGGGTGCCAACAACCAAAGAAGCCATCCCTTTGGCAGATAGGCGATTGGTGATAGGCACTGTAGCATCAAGGTCTAGCCCGTAAAAAAGAGCTGGCACTTGTATAAACTGGAATACAGGAAATGCACCTCTGATGGTCTGCTCAGCAGGCAACTTTGGTACCATATAGATATAGTTCTCGAAGTGCTGGACGTAACCAGTTGCGACGAGCTTGACTGTTGGCAGGTTGGCCTCAAGTGTTGTCGTGAGCTTGATGCTTCGCTCGGCAGTAAGGTTGGCTTCCCCACGCTCGATGGCGGCAGCCCCATGATGCAGACCATCACTATACAGCTCATTAACTGAAGGTGGCCGCCAAGCATAACCTAGGTTGGTAGCCCAGCTCAGGTGATGACCAAGGTCTGCGATGTGGCCAAAATTGGCAGCTAAGCCTTGCCATTGCCTTGATACCTCGTTGATGGTCAGGCCGTTGTTAAAATAGGCAGACATCTGTCTTAAATCATACCGAAGGCCAGCCTCAAAAATGCCGATGGTTGACTTATAGCTTTGGGTAGAATAGATCCCTACACCTGTGGCCACAAAACTCGGGATCAGGTACCGGCCATCCCAGGTATTGCTTTGGCGAAGACCAGTAATACCAACCCGATGTTGCCAGTTGCGAACCTGAGCATTCGTCCCAAAAACCTCGCCCTGATAGGTCGTAAGCCGAAAATTCAGCTGTGCTCTATCACTTGCGTTGTCAGCAGCTGTGCGCAAGATGTCGTACTCTTGCCTCGTATTATACTGCCGGCTCCCGATAATGCCTACTTTGATCTGGTCATGGAACAGATACTCATACTTAACCCTTAGTAACTCATGGCTAATGGCTTGCCTAGGTCGTCTGATCTCATAGCTGAACGGTCCTTTCACCCTAGGTTCATTGCCATCAATAGCACGCTGCAGATCTGCCAAGTTTCCGATATGACTGCCTGCAAAAATTCCGAGCTCTGTCTGAAAAAGGCTGTAATAGGCCTCAAGGTGGCCATAATGACCTTCGATACCTGTCAATAAACTCAGGTTGCGCTCCCGAAACCCTGTATTGACAAGGTTGTATGTGGGGGTTTGGCCATCCCCCGCATATTTTCCTGAGGTCTGGATACGGGCATAAACTCCAGATTTGAGGAAACCAATCCGTTTGTAGGTCTCTAGCCTCAAATTCCCGAATCCCATTCTGTTATTGCTAAAGGCTGCCAAGGTTGCCTCACCAACTGTACCTGCACTGGCCATAGGTTTGGTTGGCTCCACCACAATCACCCCCCCGATGGCATCTGGGCCATACCGCACACCAGCAGCCCCCTTGACAACAATAAGGCTATCAGCTACAGACGGATCAATTTCTGGTGCATGCTCATCACCCCATTGTTGACCTTCTTGTTTGGCACCCGCATTCATGATGATGATGCGCTGACCAGTCTGACCATGGATAACTGGTTTGACGATGCTGGATCCTGTCTTGAACATAGATACCCCACTAAGGCCACCTAAAACTTCGCCTAACATCTGGCCCTTTGCTTTGTTGAGGTCCTCCTTACCAAGACTAGATGTAGTTTGTGTTTGAGTCCGCTGGTAAAGGGTCAGGATTTCGATTTCGTCTTTATCGGCACTTGCTAGGCCCAATGTCAAGTTGATTATTGTGTCCCGCCTGAGAAAGATGGAAGCTCGGTAGGAGTTATAGCCAATGGCTTGAACCACCAACCGAACACTGTCGGGGCTGAGGTCAAAGGTGATGACCCCATTTTTGGCTTTATGTACGTGGGCATGACCTTCGTGCGAGGCCTGGGCAATGGCATCAGGAATCCTCTTACTATTTTGGTCCTGAACAATTAGTGTCAATTTATGTGCTGGCCCAAGGTTTGTAGTCCATAGCGCATATTCTTGGCTAGGCACCAAATTACTTCCCTTGGCAACCAAAGTGGCTAGGAAGGACAGGACCAGCAAAACCCAGATTACGGCTTTCATAGATGCAACAATGTTGCAAATATGAATATTAATAACCTCAATTGATACCCATTAGGTAAAAAATGAGCAATAAAAAAGGGCCATGACCTGCGCCATTGCCCCATTACTACTTACCGCAATACAGCAATAACCTGCTACAAACTCCAATAGACAAGCCCCGGAACTTTGCCGCGCATCACCCCTTTAACATCAACCAGAAGTGCTTGGGCCGATGTGTGATCTGCAAACCATGTACTAGGCAGAGACAAGTAGGTCTTGTGCGCCACAGCCAAGATGATGGCATCATAATCCGTCCTGAGAGCCTCATCAGACATCAGTTTGATGTTGTACTCATGCAGCATTTCGGCCGGCGTGGCATAAGGATCAATGACGTCAACTGCTAGGCTAAAGGCCTCTAGCTCATGCACCACATCTGCAACCTTGCTGTTACGGATATCGCCAACATCTTCTTTAAATGTGGCTCCCATGACCAACACCCGAGACTCGTTTAGGTCCTTGCCCATCTTGACCAATTTCTGGACCGTCCGTTTGGCGATATGAGCACCCATACCGTCATTGATGGCCCTGCCAGATAGAATAACCTTTGGCTCATGGCCTAAGGCCTTGCTTTTATAGGTTAGGTAATAAGGATCAACACCTATACAGTGCCCACCAACCAAGCCAGGCGAAAAACGCAGAAAATTCCATTTTGTCCCAGCGGCCTCCAGCACCTCGTAGGTATTGATCTTCATCCGATCAAAGATCATTGACAGCTCATTCATCAAGGCGATATTGAGGTCACGTTGGGTATTTTCGATGATTTTGGCAGCCTCGGCCACCTTGATGCTACTGGCACGATAAATACCCGCCTCAATGATTGCACCATAGACACCCGCCACCAGCTCAAGGGTTTCTGGTGAAGAACCAGAAACTACTTTCATGATCTTAGTCAGGGTATGCTCTTTGTCGCCAGGGTTGATGCGCTCTGGTGAGTAGCCGATAGAGAAGTCTGTATGCAGTTTCAATCCGCTGAGTTCTTCTAGCACTGGCAGGCAATCCTCTTCTGTACAGCCTGGATAGACTGTTGACTCAAAGACCACGCAATTGCCCTTTTTCAAGACCTGCCCTACCGTACGGCTAGCTGCCAAAAGTGGCTTGAGGTCAGGCATGGTGTGGGCATCAATTGGGGTTGGCACCGCCACAATATAAATACTTGCCTCCTTCAGAACCGATAGTTGGTCTGTGAAGACAATGTCCGTACCTGCAAAATCTGAAGCCTCCAGTTCACCACTAGGATCCTGGTTGTTTTGCATCATCCTGACACGTTCAGCATTTATGTCAAACCCAATGACCTTGAATTTGCGGGCAAAGGCCAATGCAATCGGCAGACCGACATAGCCTAGGCCGATGACGGCAAGTGTTTTTTGTTTTGATCCTAATTGGTCTAACATCGATGATGAGTCTGATAATTGCTGATTGGCATTCCCTTGTGTCTGGCCATCAGTCTGATATTGTGGTAGGCTGGACCTCGACCTGCAAAACAAATTGAGGATGCTGCAAACCCAAAATTAGATCCAAAAAACAAAAGCACGGTCATTTGCCGTGCTATTGTCTTTGTAGGTTAAGGCAAACTAGGCTTTTAGGGCCTGTTTAACATCTGCTACCAAGTCATCGATACCCTCTATGCCTACCGAAAGGCGGATAAGGGTATCTCTGAAACCTGTCTTTTCGCGCTCTTCTTTAGGCACAGATGCGTGGGTCATGCTGGCTGGGTGCGTACAGATTGACTCGACCCCACCAAGGGACTCGCCTAGGCTAAAGACTTTGAAACTCTCCATCACACGGACAGCCTGACCATAGTCGTCACCTTTGAGGATAAAACTGATCATACCGCCATAGCCACGCATCTGGCGCTTGGCCACGTCATGGTTCGGGTGATGAGCAAGCCCAGGGTAGAATACCTTCTCAACCAATGGATGGTCATTCAGAAAGTTGGCCATGATCCCTCCATTGTGGCAGTGGCGATCCATCCGGACGTGTAGGGTTTTGATACCACGCAAGACTAACCAGCTATCAAACGGACCTGGGTTATTGCCTGTGCTATTCATCAGGTACTGGAATTTGGCAGCAAGGTCAGCATTGTTGGTGATCAAGGCACCCATCACCACGTCACTGTGTCCAGCCAAATACTTGGTCAGGGAGTGCATCACAACATCGGCACCTAGGTCTAGTGGATTCTGAAGGTATGGTGTACCAAAGGTATTGTCGACCACTAGCAGGATGCCATGTTTTTTGCAGATAGCAGCGATGCCAGCTATATCAATGATCCCGAGTAAGGGATTGGTTGGTGTCTCGAGCCATACTAACTTAGTCTTCGGGGTAATGAGTGGCTCTATGTTGCTAGGGGTACTGAAATCGGCAAACGAAAACTTGATGCCAAAGTTGGCCCAAACCTTCGTAAACAACCGATATGACCCACCATAAAGATCGTTAGCAGCAATGACCTCATCTCCAGGAAGTAGCGATTTGATTACGGTTTCGGTGGCTGCCATGCCAGAAGAAAAGGCATTGCAGTACTTTCCATTTTCGAGACTAGCGAGGTTGTCCTGCAGGACATTGCGGGTAGGATTGTGTGTCCTGCTGTACTCGAAGCCTTTGTGAACCCCTGGCGACTGCTGTACATAGGTACTGGTCTGAAAGATAGG
>CANHWS010000256.1 GCA_947464365.1 Cytophagaceae bacterium
AGTGTCAGCCCAAAGCCAAAGTATAGCAGGTGCAAACGTGTGGGTACAAAAGTTGGTTTTGGTTGCCCATTGATATGCTGACGGAATGCCTCTAGCTCTGTCCGTTCTTCTATGTTATGGCTGAGGTTGACCGCATACCGCCGCTGATAGCTCTTGAGGCGGCTTCTGCAATAGATGTCGTCACCTTGGCGGGCATGCAGCAGTAACTCGAGCCGCAGTAGTTTCCGCATTAGGGCCGTACCGACAATGTTGCCACCACTCAGGAGCTGATTGAGCTGACGGATGTTCCGGCTGATGCCTTTTTCGGTACGCTCGGCCAAGGCCGTTAGGATAAACAGCTCGGGGTCTTGGCCAATCAGGTCTTGTCTGAGCTCGATTGTACTAGTGTTAGTAGGGTCAAGGTTTTGGTGCAACAGACCTATACGTGCCAGCTTAGCTTGCCGACGGACATCATTGCCTGGGCTCAGGAACTGGGTGGAGGCCAGCTCATGCCCAACAGCCGCCAAGAGGTCTGGCTCGGCCCACAACAGCCCAAACTGAGAGAGCCAGTCTGCCACCTCCAAGGTTAGCAAAGGGTTGCTAAGCCTGATTAGCTGATGGGTGGACAACAATGTCCAAGCTGTCTGGAGGCAAGACTTTGCAATGGCGGCATCGCCCAAGATGAGGCTCGTTTTGCCGCATAGCAGTTGGTTTATGATGGCCTCCCGAGTTGTTAGGGTCTCAGACGCCAACGGCAGCTGCGCCCGCTGAAGCGCCAGAATAAAGTCTGCCATCGGTTGCTGGTCATAATTGTCGAACAAGAAGTTGATCTGGCTACTACCGAGGTTCTGGGCATAGAGGGCTTGGCTTTTGCGCAGGTTATCCATCACGGCATGGGCGGCGGCTTCCGCTTGGTCAAACATCAGGAGGTTGGCCTTTAGCTTCTGGGTCCAGCTCAGGACAACTAGTTCTTCTTCCAGAAACTCATATGCCAAGCAGATGCCCTCGGCTTTCGTGATCTCGATCAAGGCTAGTTGTGGCAACTGCCGCAGAAACAAGTTTTCCGCATTCGTGATGTGATTCATGATCTCCACCCGAGGGCTACCCGCCCTAAAGGACCTCAGGAATCGCATCAAATGCCCCATGAGGTAGTTTTCGGCATTTCGAGGCAGGTCCCTATTAGGGCCTTGCTCTAGGGCTTGCAGATAACCTTTGCTCTCATCTCCTGGTAGGTGATGTATGTAACGACCGAAAAACTTCTTCTCGGTAGCGTCTAGCTGGCCATAAAGGCGATAAAATATATGCTCGTATTTACCTTTGTACATCATCTGTTAAACTGGTTAATTCACTTTTTATCAGTTGGTTATAAGTATCACGATCTGTTTGTACTTGTGCAATATAGACAACATTTTATGACAACGGGCTACTGGATTGGCTAAGTTTGGATAATCACTTGTCAAAAAAGGGAATTAGCTATGCGAACGATCCGATTATCTCTCCTGCTGCTCACCCTCTTGGGTTTCCTGCACCAAGGTGCCCAAGCCCAGCAGAACAACATCCTGACCTACGTGGCCAACGGTGATAGCCTCACCAGCCTGTTTGACGTCTTCCAGCTGGACCAGCCAGGGCACAAGTATGATAGCACCTACTTGGTTGCTGGTGGCACACAGGACTTTAGCTGGCTCAGCAACTACACTATCCTGAATCCCAACACGGTCACCCTGCCTACTACGGCCCAGGATGGGTCCACCCTGCAGTCAGCCTTCAACATGACGGGGTTTATCCTGCACGTCAACAAGACCTTTGACACCATCATCAACGTCGTGCAGTTCCCACAAGGGACGGCCTGCTCCATCGCCAAGATCAGGACCACCGTCCGGACTGGGGACCCAACAGGCGAGCTTTACATCTCAGGGCATCGTTTTGTACCAGACTCTGGCTACTCGGTAACTGCCTTCGGGACTGGCCGCAGGACATGGCCTAAGTGGGAGTATTTCATCGCTAGGTTGGACAACAACTTCCTGAACGGCCTGCCGACGACCGCCAAGTTTTTCGTTAATGCCCGTTGCCGGTATGACTATCGTGCCGAGAATGTGCTGGCCCAATTGCATCCTTGGGATGTCAACAACAAGGGCGAGGTCGTTTTTGGTGAAGGGGCCATGTATATCCCAGTCAAGAACTCGTTTTCGTACTTACGCAAAGTTGATGCCTTTGGCAGACCAATGGTTGTCCCTGGCTGGATGATGCACGTCGATCAATCAGGTGCAGTGTCCTATGGCGTAGATAGCATTAAACCAACGACTGCCTATAGCATGATCAATGGCTATATGGGTTACAGAGGCAGCCTGAGATCCCACTCCTTGGCCGACTGGAATTTCGTTGGTGAGGATGCAAATGGAAATACCCGCCCTAGCCGCTATCCTGATGATTTTTTCTACCGAACATGGGTTGACCCTGTGACGGGTAACGGCGAGCCAAAACCTAAAAGCCAAGTCGATACTGTCAGTGTACACCCAGAGTTTGCCTCCACTTTTGAGGCAGGCCCGGGCCGCACAGGTCGCTATCCAGACGAACCACGGTCTTACGGATGGACTAATGTTGTGTTTGACAAAACTAACAACGACTTATTCGTCGGGTACATCATGGGCTATGCATGGGCAGCTCCTGCCCAAAACGTTATCCGTACTGCATCAGGTTGGCAAAATATGCATGAGTTTGACCCTACAATCGTCAAATTTGACACCGCTGGCTACATCCAGATGTGGGACCGTTGCAAAAAAGAAAGTGGCGATGACCAACCAGATCACTATCTAGACCAACTAGACATTGACTATGCCAACCGAATGCTAGTTGCGCTAGGCCGCCAACACGGCAATGGCACTAACACCAGCTGGATTGGCAACGCCCTCAACTTCAACCGCAGCGCAACCGGCTTCAAGAATTTGTTGAACGGCACCACTGGCAACATACACGTTTCCTGGATGGGTAAATATTCACTAGATAGTATGCGCATCAAACACGCCACATTTTTGGCTGAGATTGTTTTTAATGAATCCATCACAACACCTTACACTAATCCGCATTATGACGGATGGCAAAATCAGAATGCTGGTTGGAGCACAATGAATACCACTAGGTTGGCTGGTGGGGGCGGTGCATTAGGAGCACTCAATGGCCTCAAAGTATCAAGATCGGGCATGGTCGCTGTAGGATTTACTGGTAACCGCATCCTGACCACAGCCGATGCCCACATCAAGATGTTGAAGCCTAACGTATCGCCTACAACAGGTTTCCCAGCTGCCGTAAGGGTCTACACGCCAGATCTTAAGGATGTTGTTTATAGCTCTATTGTGGATAGTGACCCTCTGGTACCTGCGGGCTTTTCTGGCGATGCTAACATAAGGGCTGTCCTGCCATTGAGGGATCGGGTCTTTACGGTCGGTAGCGCTTACCATCCTATCAAAACTATTACCCGCACGGCCCCCGCATCCATGACTTGGGGTGATGCCAACTTTAACCACACGAATGTTGTCGGTTATGCTTCGCGTTACCACTATGTCCAGCCAACAACATTTCCTGAGCCTACGGATGTGATCAACTATCCGGTCATTCCGCAGACCATTGTTAGCCTAGCACCAGCCAAGCAATCTTTGGCCCCAGCAGTCTATCCTAACCCTGTCAATGCCAAGCTATTTATCTACTTGCCAGAGGGCCTTGTTGCAGATGCCATCAGCCTACATGACAGCCATGGCAAACTCGTCTATCAGCAGTCAACAGGGGCTAACTTTAGCACTGCCATCAACACCGACAAACTTGCCAACGGCGTTTATGTCCTCCGGATCAAGTCGGGTAAGCAGACAGATGTTCGTCGGGTAGTGGTCGCACACTAGTGGCCCAAGTGGCCTAAGATTTTTTATTGGTTTCGTTCTTGATTACTGAAAACCCTAGGCTAGTTGGTCTAGGGTTTTTGCATAGATACGTCAATAAGGCGCCTAGACTACATCCTTTGGATTTTGGAAAACAAAGGCCTATCTTTGGTTAGACCTAGTCCTGACCAGTATGCCCATTTGGCCCATTGGTCACTGCATTTCCATCACTGCGCAACTTGCTTTGCCAGGATGGCCAACCCACCAGTTCTCAACCCTAGTAGCCCATCATGATGCGTTTTTACCCACTATTACCCCGGATTTTTTCAAAGTCAACTTTAGGCACTGCCCTCGCGCTGTTGACTTCAATCGTGGTCGGATCGGCATCCTGTATGGCGAGTAGCCTAGACATTAACGACGGGGTCACAGGTCCGGTAGGTGGTTTGAAAGGTAGGGTGATCAGTCCTGCTGTTAATCCGGCAGTTAAGCCCCTAGTCAATGACGTCCTGAAGGTTAACCTCATTGGGGTGGCCGGCAATTCGGACCAAGTTGCCATCCGCTGGGATGTAAATGCCACCACAGGGTTTGACCCTCGGCTAGAGGCCACCAAGCTATTTAATGCTGGCAGCGTCAATTTGTCCTTCAGCAGTGGTACTAGGTCCATGTCCATTTTGGCTGAGCCTTTCCCGACGGTTATGACTAGCTACCCAATGTCGGTCAATGTGCCTGCAGCGGGTCAGTACCGGATCACTTTCGAGAACTATACGACCATCACCAATGCGAGCTGGGCGGTCTATCTGCTTGATGCAACCAGTAACACCTATCGGCGGGTAGGGGATACCACTAACTATGTATTTAATCTTGCTGCCGCGGGTACCTATGGCACACGGTTTTCGCTTGTCGTAAACCCATCTGGTCCACTCGGTTTGTTTGACCAACATGCGGACCAAAAAGCCAGCTTTGCCCTTTGTCCTAACCCTACCAGCCAGTCACTGACGATTAGGCCGCGCCAGTTAACCAAGGCAGATGCCCAGTACCAAATCATTAATAGCCTTGGGCAGGTGGTCCAGACCGTCAACTTACCTGTTGGCCAAACCATGGTTACACTCCAAGTTAGTGCTTTGCCAGCCGGCCTGTATACCGTTATTAGTCCAGACCAAACAAGGGCC
>CANHWS010000257.1 GCA_947464365.1 Cytophagaceae bacterium
GCTACTGCTCGAACGTAATTGCCAAGAGCTTTATTGAGCCTCGCCTCGCCGATATAGTCTTGCAGGGCAAACATCACAACACTACCCTTGCGGTAATAAGTATAGGCTTGATCCTCGACGTCAAGGAGAGACTTTTCGCTTTTCTTCTCCCCGCTGCGCCCATTGAGGTACGACCGAAGCTCGAACTTCAGGAACTTACGCATGGGGCCAATACCGAACCGCTCTTTCATCACCATCAGGGCCGAATATTGGCTCATGGTCTCGCTAATGAACTGGCTGCCACGTACACGGGCTGGATAGACCGCATGGCCCCACCATTGGTGTGACATCTCATGAGCGGTGACATAATAGACATAGTCAACATCTTCTTCATCAGCTAGGTTGGCGATGAAGCCAAGGCTCTCACTATACGGGATGGTATTGGCGAATGACTGTGCAAATGATCCGCCTGTTTTAGGAAACTCCAGGATCCTGACCTGACGAAACATATAAGGCTCATAATTACGACCATAATAGTCCAACGATGCCTTAACACTACTGATCATCTTGCCGACATTATAGCTATGCTGGGGCAGGTGATAAACTTCTATATTAATCCCGTTATAAACCTCCTTAGTGACCTGATAACGTGCCGAAACCACATTAAAGAAGTTGTCTATCGGCTTATCCATACGATAATGGAAGTAGGCCCTACCGTTAGCTTTATGGTTTTCGATCAGGTAACCTGGTGCCATCGCGATTTGGTCCTCGGCGGTACTTAGCTCGATCTCGAAGTTGACATAGTCAGCATCGGCAGCAAATGCACCAGTTTTGATCGCGGTAGTATCGGTATAGGGTGGCGAAGGTGGAATAGCAGCCAGTCCGTACTTCTTCCGTTTGTCCTCGTCTTGGAGCTCAAACCCTGGGTAGCCGATGCTCGGCATTGATCCTTGGTTGTTGAAGAAGGTACCGTTATGGCGTACGAGGCTATTTTCTTCGAAACCCTCTTGGCCAAAAGTGGCTGCATAGGTTAGCATAAGGCTATCACCAGCAGCTAGTCCGTCAACCACTTTGTATGCCCTAAAGCCGAATTTCTGGAATCGATCTTCAACGGCAACAGGCTCCAGCTTACGGCTAAAGCTATTGGTCCATGTTAGCGCATTGGCCCCTTGGTTAACGTATAGCGTGTCGATGCGACTAGTGGTCTTATTGACCAGCTTTAATGTACCACCGATGTTGAGCTTGAGCTCATCTGGATAGATGTCAGCCTTGAGCTTGATATCGGTAATCTTGGGCTGGGGCAGCTTTTCGATGCGTTTGTACTTCTGCTCAAAGGCTACTTGTAGCAACTCAGTTTCCTTATCGCTAATGCGCTCGTCCACCACAACGGTGATGTAATAGATGTATCCGCCTGTGCAAAGGCAAGCAATCAGGGCCAAACTTCCACCAAGCTTGATGGGCGTTGAGCCTGCCAAGCGTGACTTAGCCTCTTGCCAACGCGCTTTGACCCCATCGAGTGTGCCCTGTACGTTTAGCAGATAGGCCACAATCAGCATCAAGGTTGCTACTAGGTACCAATGTGTCTGATAGACGAGGCGCTCCCAAGTGCCTTCGCCATATCCATCCATGTCGCTATAGGTTAGGCTCATGCCCGACCCATAGGTCCAGAGTGGATGCTCGAGCCCTAGCTGCCGCACAACCCCAAAGTTGAACAGGACCAAAATACCTAACATCACACCATGACCAGCAAACTTGTTATTGATCGTGACCTGTACCACAAATGCCAAGATGACAACCAAGAGGTAGCGTGGCAAGGTGTTCAGGAAAGCATCCGTGAAATAGAGGCCTAGTTCGTAGTCGAAGTAGCCTTTTGCTGTCTGCATCAGGACCATCAGCAAGATCATCATCAGCTGCAAGATGACTGGCACCACCATTAGCGAAGTCAACTTAGCCAAGAAAGGGATGGCCCTAGGTACCGGCAAGGTGTTATATAGCTGATCGATCTTGTACTGCCGCTCACGCCATACGACCTCGCCCGACAAGAAAATCAGTAAAGCAGTTAGTAGCAGGACATAAACGCCATCAAATTGTTCTAGCATCACAGATGTCACAGGGTGAATACCTGTACCATATAGCTCATCTGCATAGAAGGCATCCATTCCCTTATAGAGGGCAATGGCGAACAAAAAAACCAAGAAAAAGGGGTTCCGGATCGTACTCTTGAGCTCAACCTCACAGATGCTAAGGAACTGAGCCCAGCGTGCGCCAAGGCCAAAGTTGAGGGCTGGGCGTTTGAAGCTCTGGAGCAATACACCCGCCTTTTCGTCGGAAGTTTCGGCCTTTGTGGATTGGGCTCCACTACCACCGATACTGAACTTAAAGCGGTAGAAACACCATGCCAAGACTAATAAGCCAACAGTTGTCCAGAGCAACCTGTTCCAGAGGAAAACACCATCTAGCGGAACGATTTGGGTGTTTTTTTCAGCGATGGACCAATACTCGGTGATGTCCCCAAAGGCGCTAAATCCAAAGGGATCGAGCATGCGGGACAGGGTTTTGTAGCCAGCTACATAGAGTTTATCCAGCAAGAGGCCAGAAAGGCTATAAAGCACAAGTACCGAAATCGACAGCACATAGGTGAAGAATATCTTACGAGACAGGGTCGGCAGGGCAAAGTAGATCGACCCAAGGCTAATCAGGTTGGGCAGGGCAACAGTCAGCACTGGCATCAGGTAGGCCATTGGCATAAAAGGCCCCCAGTTCGCCAACTCCGCTGCATCACCAGTCAATTTACTGATTCCCTCGCCGATCATCATGCCAAGTGGGAACCCACAAATGACGATCAGGGCAATTAGGAAAGACCCGACGTATCGCCCACCTAGGTAGGCTGATTTCTTGATCGGATAGCTGTAGAGGAACGTAAAGACATTATGCTCAAAGTCCCGATAAACCGGCACCGCCATGATGGCCGAAAACAAAAAGAAGCCCAGGATGGTGCTTAGGTAGCCCACCCAAATAAGCAAGATGAAGGGGGCATTGGTGTTTACCTTGCCGAATCCACCGGTGAGGCGGGCAACATCGGTCAGAGTCACAATCAGGCCGAAGGTGAAGCAAAGCAAAAAGTAGATATAGGTAGCTGGCCGGCGTAAGCGGTAGCGCAGCTCAAAACTCAGGATGGATCCGAACATAACTGTTTTCTCTTGGTCTTTCAGGGGTTGACAGTTAATGCTTAGAGTGTGTCGATGTTCGTGCGGGACGAAACATGGTAGAAGTAAACCTCCTCGAGTGTTGGTTCGACAGGGATAAAGCCAGCACCAGGATCGGTCTCGGACTGGATATAGATATTCATACGACCTTCGCGCAGCTGGGTGCTGATCAAGCGGTGTTCGCGTTTGTAGCCTTCGACCTCAGACCGATCAACAGCCTTGCGGAAGACCTGACCAGCGAGCTGATCGATGGCCGCTTGAGGCGCCCCTTTGGCCAAGACCTCACCAGCGCAAATGATGGCCATGTCCGTACAAAGATTTGTTACGTCCTCCACAATGTGAGTGGATAGGATCACGACTGTTTCGTTGCCGATCTCGCTCAGCAGGTTATGGAACCGAGTACGCTCGGCAGGGTCAAGACCAGCAGTGGGCTCATCGACGATGACCAGCTTCGGGTTGCCCACTAAAGCCTGCGCAATGCCGAAACGTTGTTTCATGCCGCCCGAGTAGGTACCTAAGTTCTTTTTGCGGACATCCCAAAGGTTGGTCTTGCGCAACAAATAGCCGACGATTTCCTTCCGCTCGGCCTTATTGGTGATCCCCTTGAGCTGGGCAAAATGGTCCAGCAAAGTTTCCGAGTCAATCCGTGGATAAAGACTGAATTCTTGGGGCAAATAGCCTAGCTGCCGTTTCAGTCCCTCCGGATCCGTCAGGACATCCACATCCCCAAACGTAATCGAGCCACTTGTCGGCTGCTGCAGTGTTGCGATGGTACGCATTAGGGTGCTTTTGCCAGCACCATTGGGGCCCAGCAGTCCAAACATCCCCTTGTTGATCGTGAGGGAGAGACTCTTTAGCGCATGAGTGCCGTTGGCGTATACCTTATTGAGGTCCGTAATCTGTAGCTGCATTGCAGGATCGTGGGGGGGATGAAGAAAGGATGTTTGCAAGATCGGTTCGGGACAGGGCCAAAGTCAAGCAACAAAGAATAAATACCCTATTGAACTAGGCATTGCGGCCCGAACACCAATTCTGAAACGGAATATCTACAATAAAGCCCCAATGGACATAGAATATTTGCCAAACGGCTAAAATGCCCAACAAATGGTAAAACAGATCAAGTTTTTGCCAACGCCAGAAAGCCCAAAGCCCTACCCAGAACAGAATTAGTTAGGGTAGGGCTTTGGGGAAAGCGGTAGTATTCAAGACCTTATTTCACGACCACCAGTTGCTTGGTCCAGCGATTATTGCCAGCCACTATTTGGCAGAAATAAGTACCTGACGGAACCTCTGACAGGCTAAAAGATGGCGTATGACTACCAGCCTCGCCCAGATTAACGGGGGTGAATTGTTTGGCAACTTTTCCGTTACTTGTCCAGAGACTAACAGAGAGCGTGCATGCTTGGGTGGTATAAAGCATGAGCTGTAAAGTGCCTTTTGAAGGATTAGGATACAGCACAGGCTCTTGCCCTGCTCCAACACTTTGGCCTAGACCAACTGGTCCGTCGCTAAACACAGGAAGGCTGCCTGTGTAGTCGATGTTGTAGTACCGATTGCCAGCCTGCAAACGCACATTGTTGTCCTTGGCCACCACATTTGGGCCATCAATACCACGGTAGTTGGACAGATTAACGGGCACATTGTTGACCTTCCAGCTCGGGATACGGCCATTGTAAAGGGCATTGGGCCAAGTTGGGACACGCCAAGCTGCAAGATTTTGGTTGATGGATGGGCTTGTGACGCCATAACCCCAGTCATAAACTGGTTCGTCAAACTGACCAGTGGCGTTATAGGTTGCCTCGATGCTCTCCCC
>CANHWS010000258.1 GCA_947464365.1 Cytophagaceae bacterium
ATACATTGTTCTGATCTAGCACCTGCACATCGCGGAATGTACCAGCCACGAAACCCAAAGGGCTAAGGGGGGTATATGTAGTGTAGTCTGTCGTGGATAGGGCCTTTCCAAAAGCACCAACTGCGATACCTTTGTTGAGATCATAAAGGGGGGATTGGGCATTGCCATCAGTGATTTGGGTCCAGGCAAAGCCACCATTGGTGGTTTTCCAGATGCCGATTTCGCCTGCAGCATAACCTACGAGGCGGCTCGTGAAGTAGAAGGCATACTTGCCTGCACGGTCAGTACCAACATTGTTGAAGTTTGCGCCGCCATCTGTGCTGATGTAAATCTCGCCGCTGCCAAAGACGCCGAAGTGAGAAACCAACATGGTGTCGGCATTAAAGACTTTGACACATGAGGCATTACGGTTGTTAACTGGTCCTTGATATTCAGTCCATGTGACACCACCATTAGTGGTTTTGTAGATGGCGTTTTCATTGCTATTGCTCCGCCATCCACTTGCCATGACACCCAATAGTGGGCCGTTCATGTCAAGTGTGTAGTTGTCTTTTGTGGAACGAGTGCGGGTGCCGAAGGCAGATATCGGGATGCGTGTCCAGGTGCTGCCAGCATCTGTTGACTTGAAAAGTGGTAGCTGTCCTACAGCATCCTCTATACCACCTACGAATACGATGCTATCCGTAGCCCACTCGACGAAGTTGAGGTTATTGATACCAATCGTGATTTTGGTCCAGGTACGGCCAGCGTTGTTGCTAATGGCAGAGTAGCCTAGGTCACCAACGGCGATAACAGTAGAGTCGTTAGACGAGGCCCTTACATGGCGCAATTTGGTTGTGCCTACATTCGGCAGAATCAATGGCTGAAAGCCAGATCCCCCAGCGTTGCCAATAAATGCTCTGCCAGCGTCAGCAACCAAGATTGTGCTTGTTGAGGTGCGCTCTACGGAGTTGATAGATGGCACACTGAACTGGTTGGTCCAATTGTTGCCACCGTTTGTGGTTTTAAAGATACCACGCCCGCTATTGTAGAGGCTCCATCCTAGGTTGCTGTTCGGGACTTGGTCCAGCCCTGTCGATATGCCGAGTCCGTTATTGTCATCTCCCCAAGTGGCACCATTATTTGTGGACCGCAATTGGTTGATTGGGTGGGTGGCGTAAGCGCTATGGATGGCATATCCTTGGCGGTTACTAAAGATGCCGATATCACGGATGGTGACGCTGTTTTTGCCGCCAACTGCCCGGTATGTTTTGCCATTGACTGTACGGTAAAGATCACCATTGCCGTTTTGCCTGACACCACCAGTATAGACAGTGTCTTTACCAGCTACCCTGATTCCGATCAGGTTGGTGACAGCGGTGCTGTCATTGTTGGCCTGCCAAGTTTTACCTTGGTCAGTCGTTTTGAGGATAAACCCTCGATCTCCGACGATGTAGTTTTGAGCTCCTGCCTTAAGGCCCAAAATCGAGAGGGCACCTAGCGCAGTTAGCCTAAGTAATCTGAGTGTATTGTTGGTCATAGCTTTTTTGGGTTGATGTGGTCCTAAAGCAAGACAAATATAGGGTTTTACCGACCTGAAAAAAGATGGGGCAGCCTCTCACTACCATTGCGATAATTGCCAAATCCCTTCCGTTGCTTTTCCATTTCTTGCCCATCAGATAAGGTATCTGCACACTTCAGCCCTTTGTTTTTGACCGTTTAGGGGCTGTTTGCGTTGAAGTTGCGTATTATGTTTGCCTCCTAGTTGTTGATCTAAACAGTGTGTTAGGGCCTTTTCATGCTCTCAATACTGGCTTTTTTCTGGCCATTGTTGGGTCCTGATACATATCGCCTAGATAGCGGATTTGCCCTTCAAATTACATCGTCGTTGGCCTTCTGCACGGCCTTGTTCTGATAGTGAGACACCGAGTTGCCACCTCACAAACAGGTGTCATTTCTGTTGAGCGATTTTTAGCCTTGGGCAATTGTCTTGTAGGTTGGTCTTGGCTGAGGTGCCATTGTCATTGGTCTTTGCAATAAACGGGAACTAATTCCGGGTTGAAACTGCTGATCTGGGCCTATTTTTGCACCCCAAGCCATCTCAGATCTCGATTTGTCAACCGTATCAGCAGCCCTGACCCTTCTGTCCCAGCTCCAGAGCCAAGGGGACGAATTGACCCAGCCGGGGGTGTTTAGAGGGCAGCGGTTCAACCCCTATTGGGGAAAGTATCACCGCGAGGAGAATAATATCTTTTTTGCCCTGACAGTCCTGCACATTCTGAAACGGGTTGAGTCTTTTGTTGGTGCTGCTGAGGTACAAGTGATCAAGGGGATTGATGCAAAGGTCAAAGCCCTATTGCCATACTATGTTAATCCGTTTGATGGGCTGAGCTATAACTACTGGCCAAGATTTCCGGCAGGGCACTTCCCTAACGGTTTCCTCTATCACCGGTCGGCAAGGTTCAAAGCACCAGACGACATCGATGACACGGGCTATGCCTATGCTATTTGGGGACCTTCGATTGCCGATTTTGAGGCCCTAACCAAGAAGGTGATCCCGTACTGCCAAGGTGTGACAAGGCGAAACCACAAGATCCCGAAACACTTGGCAGCCCTGCCTGCCTACAATACCTGGATGGGGCACCACATGGCAGTGGATGTCGATGTATGTGTGTTGGCGAATTATCTGCCCCCGATGTTGGCAGCCAAACGTGACCTTAACCAATACGACGAGGCCAGCTTAAACTTCCTTCAGGAGGTGGTTCAGGATAAATGGTATCTCAAGATTCCTCACCTGGTATGTGGGTATTACCTCAAGGTACCGGTGATGGCCTATCACCTAGCTCGTCACCTCGATCTACTACCTGACCCATGGCGATCTGCCATCAAAGCAGCTCTAATTCGTGACTGGGAAGCAATCGTCTTGACCCAGGAGGAGCCTATGCATGGTTTGGTGCTAGACTCTGCCGCACGATACTTGGGACTTGGGCCTGTGCAAACCGTACCGATGACATTAGAAAATGTGCGCCAGCCCTATACCTGTTATTATATGGGTATGATTACGCCGCTGGACTTTCCGGTCATTAACCAGATAGCGGATGGTGGGCTTTTTCAGGTCCGGAAAACGTGTGAGGCTTTTAATGTTGCCCTCTGGATCGAGAACCAAGTACTGCGTGCTGGGCATAAGCCAGGCCAACTTTGGTGGTCTTGACAATCTGGCAAGGTTCGGTTTTGGTTGCACGGGTGGCCTTGTTCAGGAAGGGTAAGGTGAGCTTTGTGACATGATAGTCCTGCAACAGGGCTACAGTTTCGTACTTGAGGCCTATGCTATCTAGTTTGGGTAGGTTGCTGTCTTTGATCAGGATGAAGTAGCTGAGGTCAGGGCTAAGATCCCGTGCTAAGTCTTTTGCTGATCGGTAGTCCGGGATGGCGGTGCCAGCATAGAAGTCTGCAGCATGGCTCTCGAACTCATACGTGATGTAGTGGTCCAGGTCGATTTTTTTGTCAGCCATAATCTCAACTGCTGTCGTTGGCGCTTGGTAGGTCAGGATGGTGGGGTAGTATAGGCTGCTGAGTGTGATATTCGCTAGGCAGATCGACAAAACTAGGGATGTAAACAATGCCAAAGGGATTGCCTTTAGCCTAAACTCTAAATAGGTTTTTAGAAGCCATCCCAAAACCAAAGTCGCCCAAATAAACCATGTCAGTGTCCCAAAATCTGTTACATAGAACGCAAGGCCAAGCAACAAGGCACAAAAGCCCGACAGCAAATAGGCAAAGTACCAGCCTAATTTAGAAGCCAAAGGGGGTTGGTTGCCGACGACCATGGCTCTCGCTGCCAAAACAGCCACTAGGCCCAACAATACATAACTATAATGCGGTAGCTGGTAACGGGAGGTGGATAACATCAGGAGCGGGATCAGAAAACCGATAATGCTAGCTGCCTCTTGGTGCTCGGTCAGGCGAAGTTTGCGTTTCACTAGGTCCTGAAAGGCAATATAGATCCCGACTAAAAACCAAGGTGTCCATGGCAGAAAGGACCACAACAAGTTAGTGAACAGGAAACTGATGTCTGCACCATTATCCCATTCGCTTTCGCCAGTGATGCGGCCAAAGCTTTGTGTCCAGTAATAAAACTTGACGCCATGCCAGCCCCATTGTTGGTATAGGCCATAGGTCATTGGGGCTAACAGGGCAGCCACCACGACCAAGGCACTAAGCCACTCCACCCTCAGGATATTACGCCATTGGCGTTTGATGGCCCAGTCGGCACCAAGGGCAACCACGGGCACCACTGCTCCAATTGGTCCTTTAGCGAGCAAGGCCATTCCAAGGCCCAGGCAAGCCCCATAAAAGTTGACCGACCGATTGGTTTTGACATAGCTAGTGGCCTGCCAGATGCAGAAGGTGACTGCTGCCATCAGGATCGTATCCGTTCGGCAGTCATGAGCTGTCAAGATCAGGGCTTGGCAACCAAGCAGGATGATGCCAGCCAAACGGGCAGTAAGCTCGGGATAAAAGAAGCGACAGTATTTATAGATACTGTATGCCGCCAACAAGGCAAACAATAAGGTCGGCAGTCGGTAGGCCCAATCATGCGGCCCCAGTATCTGGATAAACAACGCTCCGAACCAGAACAACAAGGGTGGTTTGTCCAGATAGTCCTGATACCGATTGGTGACCTCTAGGTAGTTGCCTGTTTCGGCCATTTCGCGGCTGATGCTTGCATATTGAGCCGCATCTACGTCCATGAGGGTGATTTGGTAGCCAGCGAAGTAGGTCAGTACGATTACCCCGATCAAAAAGCCCCAATACCAATTACTACGGATATTGAGGTCGAGGCCTGTGCTAGAGTCTAACTTGGTCTTAAGTGTGGTTTGCTGTGCCATTTCAGCTGCAAGATAATGCCTATGGGCCTAACAGATATTGATCATACCTCGCAAGATGCAACGTATGCTTGGTTTGATGGCTCAGCCATGGTAGGATCAGAAAGAAAGACCA
>CANHWS010000259.1 GCA_947464365.1 Cytophagaceae bacterium
CGTCCCCATGCCAGTGCTCAGGACTGTTATGCGTTTTCCCTGATACTGGCCAGTTGTACTAACAAACTCTCGTTTGCGGAGTGTGAACTCCCTATCTGTCAAGTATTGGGCTACCGCTTCTACACGATCTGGATCTCCCACCGTGATAATTTTGTCCGCTAGCTGGTCTGGCCGTAGAGCAAGGTGATAGACGCTACCATCAGTATTGATGATTAGCTCAGAGGGTGCAATTGGGGCATTGGCGGACATAGGTCGGGATTTTGGTGTGGATTAGAATTTTCAGCAAATAGGAGATAGGAGGAAGGTCCTTGGAGGGTACCTTCCTATTGGGTGCATGATATAGTGGTAGTCATCCAGAGGACCTTAAGAATGCAGTTTACACCTAATAAATAGGGTATTGCATATCTAGTTCTTGATCCGATACTAGGCAGGTTGCCCTTTGCGAAGTCGTTTGCTGTTGGCCACAGGATTGTAGCCATTCAGTTTCTTAGGGTAGAACCCAGTGCCATCCCAGGTGCGCCGCTCTGGGTGCTCATAGCAATTGTCAGAGCAGCAACCGTCATATTTGTTGCCACAGTCATCGCACATCGTGATGTGGTTGTTACAAAATGGGTTGGCACAATTAACCATCTTGGCTGTCAGGGTTTCGCATCGATAACACTTGCTAACCACCGTCGGGTTCACTGAATTGACCTCAGTTGCGACTCGTCCGTCAAACACGTAACACTGGCCATCAAAGTTCTCACCACCGGCCTCAAGGCCATATTTGATGATACCACCATGCAGCTGATAGACATTTTCAAAGCCTTGCTCCAGTAGGTATGCACTAGCTTTTTCGCACTTGATGCCTCCTGTACAGTAGGTCACGACTTTTTTGTCTTTGAGGTGGTCAAGCGATTTGACTGCGTCAGGGAAGTCGCGGAAATTTTCGATATCCAACCGAACGGCACCTTTAAAGTGGCCCAATTCGTGTTCATAATTGCTTCTGACATCTAATAGCACGACTTCAGGGTCGGCAGTCATTTGTTTGAAGGCATCGGCATCAAGGTGGATACCAACTGGCTGGGCCGATGGGTTGATGTGCTTCATTCCACTATGGACGATCTCATCCTTGACCCTAACGTACAGCTTCTGAAAGGCATGCTCAGTGCCATACTCCAGCTTGAAGTCAATCGAGGCAAAGCGCGGGTCAGCCTTGAGGTGGGCCATATAGGCTTCGCAGTCCGCCTTGAGGCCAGAGACGGTGCCGTTAAGCCCCTCAGTTGCGACAATAATCCTGCCCTTAAGGTTTAGCCGTAGGCAGAGTTGGTGGTGTTCTTCCCGATAGAGGACAGCATCCTCGATGTGGGTATAGCAATAGTATAGCAGGATGCTATAGGGCAATGTGGCGTCAGTTTGCATATACAGAAAACGGAACAAGGCTGCATGTAAGGCAGCTGTTGATTTCGGTTCGCAATTTAGGCAAAAGCTAGTCGAATGCCATGCTAACAGGCTCCTTCCCGTTAGCCATCAACCTAAGAGGGACCATTGGAGTGATTAGCCTAGCGGTAGGGCAAACTGGAAATACCAACTACATTTGTCTTTCCTATGCTATACCTAGTCTTGAGTGCCTGCTTGTCGGTCACGTTGTTCGTAATATTCCGACTCTATCCACGTTATCAGGTCCAATCTCGAGAGGCCATTTACATCAACTATTGGGTTTGTACCCTTGTTGGTTTGGCCTTCAGTCCGCAGAATGCAGTAGCCTTGGTGACGCCCCAAAGTTGGTGGCTCGAGGCTGGGGCGATCGGGACTCTTTTCGTGTTCACCTTTGTGGTGATGAGCCGTTCGGTCCAGGAGGCAGGGATCACGGTCAGCACCGTCAGTACTAAAATTTCGATGGTGATACCGGTCCTGGTAAACCTATTTTTGCTTCATACCGAGACGGAACTATCCACCGCTGGCTGGATTGGCCTTGGTCTAGCCTTGCCTAGTATAGTCTTGTGCAGCATACCCGCCTCAGGCTCAGACCAGGCACATGGTATGGTCAAAAAGGTTAAAACTTGGGCATACATCTTGCTACCGCTACAATTGTTCTTGCAGGCTGGCATTGCTGATACCTTGATCAACGTCGCCAACCAGATTAAACTTACTGCCGAAGATCAAGCCCCGTTCACGATTGTCGTCTTTGCTGTTTGTGCCATGTGGGGTGGGGTATTCCTGCTTGTCAACTTGCTGAAAGGCAACAAGATAACCAAGCCTACTTGGCTAGGTGGTATAGCCCTTGGGATACCGAATTTCTTTTCTCTATACTTCCTAGTTAAAGGGCTTGAGTCGTTTGGTAACAATGGAGCGATAGCCTTCCCGATCATTAATTTGCTCACCATTTTGATAGCGGCATTTGTGGCCCTAACAGTCTTTAGGGATAAATTCTCAGCGCTAAACTGGCTAGGGCTGCTGATGGCACTTGCCGGAATTATGCTGCTTGCAGGCTGGTATAGTAATCTCCTTAACCTCTTCTGATAAATCAAAATTGTGGCCGATATTCATTACTTAAAATTAGTTAGTTATACCAAGATAGCGCTTTGGGTCCTTGGCATCGTTTTCGTTTCGCTGTCCAGCCAAGCCCAAACCAACAAAAAACCTGGTACACCCAAGCCTATCCTTCAGGATGCCAAAGTAATGGCCCAGGTCAAGGTAGTGATGGACCTAATCAACGGGCATGATTTTACGAAAAGTGCACGCGAACTAGCCACCCTGCGCCGCATGGTGCCCGAGCATCCCATTGCAGATCTCTTGGATGGACTTACCGATTATTGGCAGTACTACCCAGTTTATGCCGACGAGCTCAAAGCCAAAAACTATCGCACCAAACTCAATGCCTGTCACGACAAATCTGCCTTGATGCTGGATGCAGACGCCAATAGTATAGAAGGAACCTTCTTTAGCATGATGACCGATATGATGCTGGCCAAACACTACAGCGACAGGGGTGAGTCTGTGACCGCCATTAACTACACCCGCAAGTCCTTCGGCTACATTAAGCGCGGATTTGAGCTCAAGGCGAAGTATGTAGAGTTCTACTTCACCACCGGTCTGTATGATTATTTTAGGATTGCCTTCCCCGAAAAAAATCCGGTAATGAGGTCCTTTATGTGGATGTTCCCTGATGGCGACAAAATCAGGGGACTGCAAGAGCTAGAAGTAGCCTTTAGTAAGTCCACTTTCACCCGTGCCGATGCTGCAGTGTTCCTGACCCGTATCTACCTTTACTTCGAGAACAATCCTGTCAAGGCCGTCTATTACAGCGGCAGCATCAGCAACGAATACCCAACCAATCCGCATTATGTTTTGGGTTATGCCGAGTCATTGTTAGCAGCCAAGCGCTATCAAGAGGCCCTGCCTTTAATCCAGAAGTTGCAGGCGATGCCAGAGGAATACTACACTACAGCTGGCCTGATTATGCTCGGTTGGTATTATGAGCTTAGCGAAAAAGACATGGCAAAAGCAAACTTCTGCTATGTCAAAGGGACAGAGCTGGCAAAAAAACAAAAGGGCCGCCTTTATGACAACCTCAAAGGGATAGCCCTAATCGGCCTAGCCCGATCCTGGCACCAAAATCTGGAGACAAAGCGTGCTTACGCCTACTATCAACGTGCGGCAAAACTAGTTGCCTACCCAGACCTGAAACGTGAGGCTGAGAACTTTAGGCCATAGGACGAAACCTCAATACCAAATTCAGATTGTAAGGGTATAAAACACGGCCTTTTCGTAGGTATGTTCATAGAGTTTGCCATCCCTAACGAGATCCACCAGGATGCGGTAGGCCCGTCGCTTGGACACGTTGATCAACTTGGCATACTCTGGCAAGGTGATCCTTTTGCGTTTTCCAAGGTAGTCCTGCAACATCAATTGGTTGGGTGTTGGAGGTTCAGTCATCTGATTTTGGGCCTCTGCCTTACCATCTGGTGGCAGTGCTCGAATCGCCTTAAGGACGAGGTCGCTGGCTTGGACGCATTTGTCTTGTGACCGAATGAAATAGACCCAGTCGTTGTCCACATTTAGGCAGGCATGCGGCTTTTGATCGCTGTTAGGGATCTTGACTACTAGGATCGTATTTTCGTGCTCATCAGTACTTTCCTCAATCTGAAGTTGTATGGCCGGTTTGATGTACCAGACCGTGGCCTGTTCCAGCATAAACATCTCTTCGTCAACTGACGCACCAACTACCAGACCTTGATCATTGACCCCAATAAGGAGCGTACCACCATGGCTATTGGCCATCGAGCTAATCGTTTTGGCGATCTTGTGCAGGCTGCTGATGGTCTTTTTGAACTCTACTTGGCCATTTTCGCCTTTTCGGATTAGGTCTCGGATGTACTTTTCCATACCATTGCAACTGCAATAAAATAAAACCTAGTCTCTTTGCAATCCACCCAACCTATCGGGATATGAAGTACCAGCAAATATCGATCATCGGAGCGGGAAACGTGGCCTGGCATTTGGCCCTAGCACTTGAGCGTGCAGGCCATACGATCAATGAGATTTATAGTCGAGATATCAACAAGGCAGAGCAACTTGCTAAAACTCTTTATAACAGCGATCCTGTTGATGACCTTGACTTTGAGACCAGTGCCTCAGATGTTTTCATCATAGCGGTACCAGACGATGCGATTGAGGTAGTGGCACGCCAATTAGTGGTGCCCACCAATGCACTTGTTGCCCACACCTCTGGTAGCCAGCCGATTGACATCCTGATGGGTTATGACTTTGAGCCAGCCGTATTCTATCCACTCCAGACCTTTACAAAAGGAACTGTGCTCGACCTACAAGAAGTGCCTTTTTGTATCGAGGCCCTAAACGCCGAAAGCTTGAAAGTAGTACAGGCACTAGCCAAAACGGTTAGCAGACGAGTGGAAGTTATCAGTAGCGAACAGCGTAAAACCCTCCATTTGGCGGCGGTTTTTGCTTGTAATTTTAGCAACCACCTCTTC
>CANHWS010000260.1 GCA_947464365.1 Cytophagaceae bacterium
GAGGGCCATATAATAGTTCTTTCCGCTATAGTAACGATCCGCACTTTTGCGAGCAGCCTTTTCGCCAGCAGATAGGTCCTGTGCCTGAAGTCTTTGGTATCCTGCTAATAAAACGAAGCATAGCAAACCTAAATACCTGAGGTAAGGAGCTATCGGCCAGAATCGCCCATTGGGGACATAGATGAGACCATTATCGATTGTGCGCAATGTTAACATGGTGTCTCAACGGGTTAGGAACTTTGGGGTTAAGGAAATCTGGCAACTACAAAGACCCGCTTTAGGCTGGTTTGGCAACTTCTGCAAATGCAATGCCTAAGGTCTCGGTTTGCTTCAGGATGAAGACGTTAACATCTTGTTGGGTTTGCCAGATGATGTCTGAGTCTAACGAGTTAACGAAATACTGCACCAGTACATAGACTCCTTGGTCTTGTATCTGGTTGATATAAAGATAGTTCTCAGTCGTTGTGCTGGGATGATCGAGGATAAATCGTTTGGTATTTGCGATCATTTCCTCAATCGCAGCAACCGAAGTGCCGTGATGCAGCCCAAGCATAAATTTGATGCGGGTATTCGGGCGGACCGAAACGTTGTTAAGCGATCCATCCACAATCTTCCGGTTAGGGATACTGACCAAGGTGCGGTCTAGCGTCCGGATCCGGGTTGAGCGAAGCCCTACCATCTCAACAGTACCTTTCTCCGACCCCAATTCCACAAAATCCCCAACCGAGAACGGTTTGTCAACAAAGATGATGACCGATGCTATTAAGTTCTCGAGTGTCTCTTTGGCAGCAAAGGCAATCGCCAAACCACTGATGCCAAGTCCGCTAATTACAGCGCCAACATCCCGACCAAGGGCTAGGCCTAAAAAGACCAGAAAAGCAACGATAAAAATCCCAATACGGCCAGCCTCCTTCAGAAACATCAAGGCCTGACTAGAGACCTTTGGTACGGGCGCTTGGGTTTGGGTGACTTTAAGGGTCTCGACAAAGTAGTTCATGAGCCTCAGAGCGAGCGAGGTCATTATACCGATCAGTGCGGTCCGATAAAGGAAGGACGATACAGCTGCAAGGTCAAAATGTCGGCTCAGAACCTCAACTAATGCAGGCGGCCAGACTAATACACTAAAGGCAACATAGATATAAAACCAGGTGAATAGAGCCTCGAGTGGGCTGTGCATTTGCTGATAAAACTTGAGCACACCATGGCTATTGGCGTTGCCTGGGTCAGCGGCATCTTCGGCCTTAATCCGGAGCAAAACTTTGTAAACAAGCTTGCTAAATGCACTGCTCACAAAACGTTTCGTCACCAGCCCAAGCACCAGGATCAGTAACCACAGCCCCCAGTACCGAATGGCGTTACCAGCGACTTCTTGATCGAAAAAATGAGGCAATGTTTGGAAAAGTGAAGGCATAGCCCTAATTTTAACTGATGTTTAATGCTCAACTGCGTACCGAAAGTACAAAGTTGGTCAATATCGGCCCATCTACACCATATTAAGAGACCCACAGCCGCCAAAAAAGCCACATGTAAACTGACCTAACCCCCAAAGGGTATGAACTGGAAGAAAAAATATTACACCCCACCGTTTATCGCTAAAATGTTAGCGATGTACCTCATGGTCGGGATTGCATTTATGGCACAGAGAGGGTACCTCAGTAGTGGTAAACAGCCCCACGCAGTTGCCCAATTTTCATCAGAGGTAACGTCAACCAAGCAATCTATATTGCTTTCGGACAGGGTGACAAAATTGTCCACCCACACCCCCACCAACCGACGGGCTCAGACCCAAAACAGGTCATTGTTTGCCTCCTCAGCATCGCCTAAAGTCAAGTAGCTGCAACTAATCTACCCAATACGAACTTTTCATCCTTGGTGAACGCCAGGCTGCTTCGATTTTGCCATAGACGTGGCTGGAGCGGATGATGGGGACCACCGATTAGAGGTGATTAGGGATTGCTTAATCAGTAGTCAGTAGCACCCATCTGGATTCTGAGCGGGGATTGCCATTCAAGCTTTACGGTTTCATGATCGTCGCCTAACCCGTTTGGCTTTGGTCAAAGACTTGCATAGCCCCTTGCTGCATCGGAATCAGCGGTATGGTGTTGTATATTTTTTTAGCTTTGGGCTCGCCTGTCTCCTTGCACAGGCACCCCTATGTCAAGCCTTAACCTATCAGCCTCAGAAGCGCCAGATCAGCAAGAGATTGCACAGCCGACCTCAGAACCTATGGTCCCATTTTGGCCAATGGCGCAACAATTGGCCAAACACAGGGCTGAATACCAAAAGGCATTTGACAAGGTACTTGACACCGCTTGGTTGGTTAATGGCCCGCAACTATCAGCATTTGAACACGAATGGGCACAGGCCTGCGGCGCAAACCATGCTATTGGTGTTGGCTCTGGTTTTGATGCCTTGCTTTTGTGCCTTAAGGTATATGGACTAGGCCCAGGTGATCGTGTTGGGGTGCCAGCCCATACCTGCCCCGCTACTGCTATGGCAGTTTTAGCAGCAGGAGCGATTGTGGTACCAATAGAAGTAGATCGCCAGTCAGGCAACATGGACCCCAAGGCCTTAGATGTGGTCCTGTGCCAACAAGTGCTCAACGCTGTAATTATCGTAAACCTTTACGGCCGCGCGGCAGACTGGATCAAGCTACTCGATGTACTAAGCCATCATCCTAGCATCAAGATCATAGAAGATAATGCCCAAGGCCAAGGTGTCTGGTCAGATGGGGTACCAGGTCGCCAAGTAGGCTCTGGCAATTATGCCTTGTCTGCCACTAGCTTTTACCCTACCAAAAATATTGGTGCCCTAGGCGAAGCCGGTGCCATTACTACATCTGATGCAGCACTTGCTGAAAGACTGAGGTCTCTTCGTGATTATGGAAATGGTCCCGAACGATTTGTGTCCACCGAAGCGGGAGGCAACTATCGTTTAGATGAGCTACAGGCAGCTTTTTTGCGGGTAAAGCTGAATGGGTTGGAAGCGTTTAACCAACAAAAAGTCAAGTTAAGCCAACGGCTGTCAGAGGCACTAAAAAGCATAGCAAGTCAATATCCTGGTGGTCAGCGAGCACTGATTAGCTTACCCCAGATTGGGAATGAAGGCAACGGCCACCTATTTATCATCCGGACATCTAAGCGAGATGCCCTACAACAACACCTAACGGCCCAAGGCATACAGACCATGATTCATTACCCATGCCCGATCCATCTACAACCAATATTGGGTCATTTGGGATACCAAGCTGGTGATTTTCCGGAGGCAGAGGCTTGGGCAGACGAATGCATGAGCCTGCCATCCCACCCATTACTTACTGATCAGGATCTTAACCGAATCATAAAGGGGATTGCCGCATTCTGGGCTCTGCATTACAGATAGCCCCCTTACTATTCCTTTTTGTAATGCTCTTTGATGGCCTTCGATAGCAGGTACTCAATCTGACCGTTAACGCTCCGGAACTCTTGTGCTGCCCATCGCTCCAATGCTTCCATCGTTTGGCTGCTGATCCGGAGAGCAAAGGGCTTCTTGCTTTGGTTGGCTGTGTTAGGTTTATCCTGATCAGGTACGGCAGACGCACTACTAGCCTCAACCTGTACAGGATTGAGGCCAGCGGCTTGATTGACATTGATCGGGTTCAGACCCTGTTTTTGTTCGTCATTAGCCATGGTGATTGGCCTTGCTTGGGTGATCAATTAGGAATGATCTATGAGACCATTGGGGCATCCGGATCTTAGCGGGAAGTATTTCAAAGCCTATGGATGGAGTGTACCCGTATTGACCACCGGAGTTGCAGCCCGCTCACTACAAAGAACAACCAGTAGGTTAGAGACCATAGCAGCCTTACGCTCCTCGTCGAGGTGGACGATTTGTTTTTCGTTAAGCCGCTCGAGGGCCATCTCGACCATACCCACGGCTCCCTCCACGATGAGTTTACGGGCTGAAACGATCGCAGAAGCCTGTTGGCGTTGGAGCATGGCACTAGCAATCTCGGGTGCATAAGCCAAGTGACTTAGGCGTGCTTCGGTGACCTCGATACCTGCCTGAGCCAAACGTTCGTTCAGCTCCTGCACCAGCAGTTCAGATACCTGATCGCCGCCGCCCCTGAGCGTTAAAGACTCATGCGTGTCTTCGCTAGAGTCATACGGGAACCGATTAGCCATGTGCCGAACGGCCGCTTCACTCTGGATGCTGACATAGTTTTTGTAGTCTTCGACCGCAAAAATGGCTTTGGCGTTATCCTTGACTTGCCAGACCACGACGGCAGCAATCTCGATCGGGTTGCCGTTCAGGTCATTGACTTTGAGGTGGGCACCATTCAGGTTTTGAGCCCTAAGCGATACCTTCTTCTTGGTCATGAAGGGATTAGCCCAGAAGAAACCACTGTTGCGGCTGCTACCACGATAGTCACCAAATAGGATGAAGGCCATGCTTTCGCCAGGTTCAATGATCAAGAACCCACACATGATGATGATCGAGGTCAGGGTCAAAACAATGCCACCGACAATGGCTAGAGGTGTCCTGAGAAAGAAAGCCCCAATGCCTACGACTAGCATCAGGAGGCTGAGGAAGAGAATGGCGTATCCGCTTTTTGTGCTGAATTGCTTTTCCATGGGTAGGGTCAACTTGAAGAGGTTTGATGTACTTGTGATATCAATTTGACATCACGAAGGTATCTGCTTCAGTTGAATCCACAATGGCTCGCCCTCATATTTTTGAAGAACGGTTTTGGTGGATGTTGGGTGGATGAATTGAGGGTGAAAATCATCTCAGCCAAACACAAAAGGCACAAAATTTTCATGAAGGGAGCCTTCACCCACGGGTATGAAAGGGTAAATTTGGTTAGCAATCAAAATAGCCCCTCTTATGACTCCGCAGGTAGAATTCCCCCAGATCTTTGACCGTTGTGCAGGCC
>CANHWS010000261.1 GCA_947464365.1 Cytophagaceae bacterium
CGACAACTGCTCCATGAGATCAGAGCGTGTTTTGTCATAAACCTCCTCCATTTGATCTTGGTCGGCACCATCAGGCATCATTGATTTGGTGAACTCGATCACCCCATCCGCCATCTTGTTGGCCAGCTCAGGATCAACCACCTTGAACATCAAGACCGAGAATAGCTGATAAACAACGGAGCTCACGATACACATGACTAGCAGTACTTGGTAAGCCTGCATATACTCCAAGTATCCACCATAAACTACCTTCCGTTCCTGGATCCCAAGGTAGATCAGCAGGCCCAAAGGAGGGAATAGTATCATTAAGGAGTACATCGGGTTGGACAGATACTGGATGCCGGCAGCATAAAGCGACACAAAAAGCAGTATGCTGAAGACGCCAATATATACGCCCTTGATTGCAGCAGATTTGATGTCGAGTTTGAAAGGTGCTTCAGGCGTTACAAATCCGGATTGGTTACCGTCTTGCGGCAGTTGATAATCAGCCATTGTATTGAAGGGGTGGGAATGTTAGGAGGGTAAGTTTAGGTAATCAGGTTTGTGTAATCGGGAGTTGAGGAGAATCACTGCTGAAGCGCTGAAACAGAGCAATCAAACCAGATTGAGTACCTCATCTATCGGTTGCAGATGGTTAAATGTAGGCAAAATGTTACACCCGGACACCATCATTTTAGGGTCAGCGGGCTACAATCAGGATAAAGTGCAAGCCACATACTACAAGAGGCATCAGGATAAGGCCAAAGTGTTTACTTTTACGCCTTAGGTCCTGCCGAATTGTAGGGCCTACACAGCTTCAGCCAGCCCCATGAGACTATTTTTATCTGCCTTGCTAGTACTTTTAGTGATTGTCAGTAGCCAAGCCCAGTCCAGCATTAAGGGTTATATCCTCGACATCAAAAAACAGGAAGGTATTAGGGGTGTCAAGGTCATACTTAGCCCAACTGGCAAAACCACCCTAACTGATGGCAATGGCTATTTTAGTTTTGGCCTACTGCCTGATGGCGCGTACCGGATCAAGGCGGGCCCTGCAGGATACGACAGCTTATCAGCATCCTACAATGTGGTCAACGGGACAGCGCCTAGCCAACGCTTGAGTGCCAAACAGCAGGCAGCTACAGCGGCTGGCAAACTGGTCCAGAATGAGCAACGCACCAGTGCCTACAACAATGATGGCAGCCTAGTTACAACTGCTCAGCTGAAAGGCTTCATAACTAATTCGGCAGATGGTGAGCCTGTGATCTTTACACCAGTGTTACTTAAGGGGACAGGCTTGGGTGCACAAACTGACGTGAATGGCTACTTTACCCTAACCAAAATCAAACCGGGTACCTATACCTTGGTCATTACGTCCATCGGGTTTGACACCTTGATCCAGGAGGTCAGACTGAGCGCCGGCGAGGTTTTGACCAAACGCCTCAGTATGCGCGAAAAAAGCAGCACAACTACCGAAATCGAAATCGTGGCCAACACCGACAAGGAGGTACGGCAAAGCACAACTAACGTCAGTATCACCAAAGTCACCCCACGCGAAATCTTGCAGATGCCTTCCGTCGGTGGAGAGCCTGACTTGGTGCAGTATATGCAGACGATCCCTGGTGTGGTTTTCACAGGGGATCAAGGTGGGCAACTCTTCATTAGGGGTGGGTCTGCAGTCCAGAACTTGACTTTGCTGGATGGGATGATGATCTATAACCCATTCCACTCGATAGGCCTTTACTCGGTCTTTGAAACCGAAAGCATCAAGAATGCAGACATCTATACCGCTGGCTTCGGGGCCGAATATGGCGGTAGAGCATCATCAGTGATGGACATCAAAACCATCGATGGCAACAAAAACCGTTGGGCCGTCACCGACGGACTCAATGCTTTTGCCAATAGACTACTAATTGAAGCCCCACTCTTCAAGGGTGATGAGGAAGGCACTGGGGCCTCGATGTTTGTATCAGTTCGGAACTCTTTGCTGAACTACTCTAGCCAAACCTTGTACAATTACGCCAACAATGGCAAAGGGCTGCCCTTTAGCTTCTTGGACCTCTATGGCAAGGTTACCCTTACAAGCGGTGCTAGCAAAATTAGTTTCCAAGGCTTTCGGTTTGATGATAAGGCAGACTTAGGTGGCTTTAGTGGCTTTAACTGGACGGCAACTGGCTTCGGCACCTCTTTCTATCTAGTTCCACAGTCCAGCACAGTCATGATCAGTGGAAACATTGCCTATTCGGACTACAAGGTTGGCCTGATTGAGACAACAGCCTTCCCTCGGTCCAGCAGTGTCAACAACCTTAATGGCGAGATTGACATGACTTACTACATGAACAAAAGCGAGCTCAAGTATGGCGCTGGAATCATGATTAACGGGACGGACTGGACTGCAGTGGCACCAAGTGGGGTTACTCAAACAAGCCAAAAACCCAATAGCGAGGTCTTTGCGTTTGCCAAATACAAAATTGCCTTTTCAGATTTCATCCTCGAGCCAAGCTTCAGGGTCCAGTACTACGCCACCTTTGGGGCCATGAGCTTAGAGCCCCGCTTTGCAGCCAAGTATAATGCCACAGATAAGCTCCGGCTCAAACTGGCGGGTGGGCTCTACTCTCAAAACTTGCTTGCCACCCAGTCTGACAGGGATGTTGTTTCCTTGTTTTATGGTTTTGTGACCAGCCCCGAAAGCGGCGCCAATGGGGATGGTACCAAGGTATCTAGCCCAATCCAGCGTGCGACCCACGGAGTCCTTGGCGTTGAGTATGACCTGACCGACAATATCAGCGTCAACCTTGAGCCCTATGTCAAGATTTTTGATCCTTTTATCAGCCTAAACCTCAATAAGCGTACCGCAAGCGATGCTGACTACATCCTCGAGAAGGGCAATGCAACTGGCATTGATTTCCAAGTCAAGTATGATGACAAAAAGGTATTTGTTCAGGTCGGTTACTCATTAGCGCAGGTCACTCGACAGTTTGGCGACACCACATACGCCCCCAACTATGACCGTCGGCACAACCTGAACCTCTTGGTGGGTTACAAATTTGGCAAACGCCAGGCTTGGTCCTTTGACCTTCGTTGGAACTATGGCTCCGGATTCCCCTTCACCCAGACCCAAGGCTTTTATGAGCTGATGCCAGTGAGTGGCAACCTTGGCAACAATGCCCAGAACTATAATGGTAGCCTAGGTGCATATTATGGAGGCCTTCGTCAATACAACCAAGGTCGCCTTCCTGACTATCATCGTTTGGATGTAAGCATCAAACGTAAGTTCTATTTTGGCGAGCATGGCACGCTTGAAGTTAATGCTAGCGTAACCAACGCCTATAACAGAGCAAACCTGTTCTATTTTGACCGGATTAGCCTCACCAGGGTCAATCAGCTGCCATTATTGCCTTCGATGGGTCTGACGGTAACTTTTTAAAGGACTTTGAAGAGCCTATCTACAAAACCTCAAAAATCTACAAATACCTACATTGGCCTGCCAAATTGGTACAAGAATACACAAAATATTGAGTGATTGTCAGTAGTTTGTGCGATTTTGCTGTACTTTGTACTGGCTTCAGAATGTTATACCGATAGGAATCTGCACCAGATATTTTCGAGCGACAACTGTGCCATACCAAGTTAACCGCGCTAATTAGAATGTCAAGATTTACGAAGCTGCTTTTCGTCCTGCTATTGGCAGTACCGATAGCTGTACGGTCGCAAAACTTTGAGTTTGCGTCCTTGCGGGGCTATCCGCAGATGAATACCGCTGGTTGGTCCTTGGCAGGTATGGCCTATACAGGCAGCAGCCCAGTTGGTGACGGCTCACCTAGCGAGCTTATCCTGACCAACCTGACAGGTAATACCTCGGGGGCTGCTGTTTTTAACACCCCAGTAGATATATCAGCTTGCCAGACCTGGGTTGCGGAGTTTGACTTCCGGATCTTTGGAGGCAATGGTGCTGATGGCATAGGTTTCTTTTTCCTATCCTCTCCGCCGCGTGGCTACGTCCGTGGAGGCGGCATCGGGATCCCTACAGGCAACCGAGGCTTAGTCGTTGCCCTTGACCAATACCTAAACGGCAGTTGCTATGGTGGCCCAGTCCCGAAATTGCAGATCAGGTACTTAACGCCCACAAGCAACTACCTCGAGTGCCCTCCTGGCCCACCTCAACCAACAGTTGGCGGCGTGACCGAGATCAGGCAGCCCATCTACAATCGCTGTACAATCCGGTACGACGCTGGTAATATAGACGTATCTATTAATGGCGTGGTACGGCTTTCTGGCTTTTATAACATTGATTTTGCTGGCTACTTTGGCCTGTCTGCATCCACAGGTGGCAATAATGATTGGCACAGCATCAAGAACTTTTCGCTCAAGACATTCAAGCCAATCTTATCGGCCCCTAATGCTGGCCCAGATGTAATAGTCTGTAATAATACCGCCCGCACTATCGGCGTTACACCTGCACCAAATGATCCTTACACCTATCGTTGGACACCAGCGACTGGCCTAGATAACCCTAACATTGCCAATCCTACAGTCATAAGGACTAACAACTCAGGCGCACCACAAACGTACTCTTACTTCTTGGTCAAGGATACTGTAGGAACAACACCACGTTGTGCCTTTGCCGATGAGGTAAAAGTAACCGTATTAGGTAGGGCTGCCACCGCCGGTGCTGACATCACAGTCTGTAGCAACGAAAGCCGCAACCTCAACCTGACCTCCCAAACAGGCTACACGTATCGTTGGTTTCCGGGCACTGGGCTAAACAATGCCTTTACATCTAGCCCAGTACTTAAGATCCGGAATGTAACTGGTGTGCCTCAGGTCTATGAGTACATCGTGACAGCCAATAGTAGCAGCATCGGCTGTCAGGACCAAGACACCTTGTTGGTAACCGTCTTGCCTGAGGCAGCAAGTGCTGGTCCAGAC
>CANHWS010000262.1 GCA_947464365.1 Cytophagaceae bacterium
ATAAGTACGTCAAACTGGTCCAGAACAAACAGCAAACGACTCCTTTCTTGGACAAGTTTGGCAAAGAAGAGGACATAGAGAAGACAGGCAAAATCCAGGATGTGCTCAGCAAACAGCAAGCGATCTTGGTGCAAGTGGTCAAAGAGCCTATTAGCAGCAAAGGCCCACGCTTGAGCTGTGAGCTGTCCCTTGCGGGGCGTTTCTTGGTATTGGTTCCTTTTTCAGAAACTGTCAGCATCAGTAAAAAGATCGTAGCCAAAGACGAGCGTAGTCGCTTGCTTGGAATGATCAAATCCGTTAAGCCCGCTCACTTTGGCGTCATCATCCGGACAGTCGCCGAAGGCAAAGAACTCGAAGAAATTGAAAAAGATCTCCGTAGCCTGATCCAGAAATGGGAACAGGGCTTCGAGAAGCTCATTACTGGCCAGCCACGCGACAAAATCATTGGCGAAGGCAGCCGTGCCAACACCATGTTGCGTGATTTGCTTTCGGCTAACTTCGAAAGCATCCAGACCGATAGCCGGGACGTCTATGATGACCTCAAGGAATACTTGCGGTCCATCGCCCCAGACGCCGAGCGTATCATCAAGTTCCATAAAGGCCCGAACAAATTGTTCGAGTCCGCCGGGATCGAGAAACAGCTCAAAAGCCTATTTGGCAAGACAGTCAGCCTGCCAGCAGGTGGCTATTTGGTCATTGAGCATACTGAGGCCCTCCATGTCATCGACGTCAATAGTGGTAGCACCAGCGCCAAAACCAACACCGAGGACCAGGAACAAACTGCCTTGAATGTCAACCTGGAGGCAGCCCGTGAGGTAGCCCGCCAGCTCCGTCTGCGTGATATGGGTGGCATCATCGTGATTGATTTTATCGACATGCGCAAACTCGAGAACAAGAAATTGATCTACGACCGCATGAAGGATGAGATGAAGACCGAGCGTGCCAAGTACACCATCTTGCCCCTTAGCAAGTTTGGCCTGATGCAGATTACGCGCCAACGTGTACGGCCAGAACGTGCTATCATCACCAGCGAGGTTTGCCCAACTTGCAACGGTACAGGTAAAGTCCAGGCCAGCATCGTCGTGGCAGACACCATCGAGTCCAGCCTAGAGTTCCTGATCGACAAGCAAAACGAGCGTAAACTGAGCCTAGCACTCCATCCGTTCCTACATGCCTACTTCACCAAGGGGCTACCAAGTCGGCAGATGAAGTGGTACCTCAAGTACAAGACATGGACCAAATTGGTGCAGGACTCGTCATTGGCCCTGACCGACTTTAGGTTCAGCAACCAAGCAGGACAAGCCATTGACCTTAACAGAGGGTAGTGTAGTTGTAGTCTAGTCAGACGCTACTCACCTCAGCTCTAAAATATCTCGGGTCCCACGGGCCAACAAGCAAGACCTCAGCGCCAAACCAGCCTGAGGTCTTTTGTTTGTTACCTATAGAATTGGTAGGCTTTTGGCTGTCAAGTGAAGAGTACTTTATTTTTTCGGGTAGGTCGATCAGCAAGCCTACATGCCGTTTCGACTTTGGCTCTAGAGTGTCCCATTTATGAAGTCCAACAAAACAAAAAGTCCACCTACTAAAGCATTGCTTTCCGTAGGTGGACTAATGGTGGTGTGATCAGACTGATCACTGTAATCTATCTCAAAAGGCCCAAGTAGGTCCTGAAAGGGCACAAAAAAAGCAACCCAACATCGCGCCGCTCAACCATCTACCCTTGCTGCCTTCCGACCCTGGGGGAGTTCAACAGGAGCTGGCCGTGCCAGATTGCCGCTGCAAAAGTAGCCAAAAATCCACCCCATCCAAACAGAGATTTACATTTTGGTCTCTGCCACCGGATAATACTTGCACCTAAAACTTGCGGACAGGGCCCATCTCTTACTAGTTTGCAGAATGTCAGTGGCAGAGCCTACACCAATCCGCCAATACTAAACACCTCAACATCCATGATCCGACACTTGAAGCTGCGCCAATCAATCCTAAAAACACTGGCCCTTACTGGTATTTTGGCTTTGACCACAGGCTACCAATCCATTAGCCAGAGCCTGTCGCCCGTCAAAGGAGTCAACAAACAAAATGGGGGCTACCAGTTCACGATAGACAAGGAGGTTGGCGTGGGCCCAGTCAAGAACCAAGCAAAGACTAATACCTGCTGGTCTTTCAGCACCCAGTCCTTCCTCGAGAGCGAGCTGATCAGGATGGGCAAGGGGCAGCATACCCTTTCGGTCATGTTTGTGGTGCGCAAGGCTTATGAGCTCAAGGCCGATAAATATGTCCGGATGAATGGCCGTGTTGCTTTTGCCGAAGGGGGCGAAATCCATGATGTCCTGTCGGTCCTGCACAATTTTGGGGCGATGCCAGACGAAGCCTACCCTGGCCTTCAATATGGTGAGACTAACCATGCCCATTTCGAGCTAGAGGCGGTCCTGAAAGGGTATTTAGACGGTCTGATCCAGAACAAAAACGGACGCATCAGCACGGCGTGGAAACGTGGCCTAAACGGTATCCTAGATGCTTATCTAGGTCCCCTCCCTACCGAGTTCAGCTATCAGGGCAAAACCTATACCCCCAAAAGTTGGGCCGCTGCCATGGGCCTCAATGCTGATGATTACCTTGAGCTGACCAGCTTTAGTCACCATCCGTTCTACAAACCTTGCATGGTCGAGGTGCAGGACAATTGGTCAGGCGAGTTGGCCTACAACCTACCACTTGAAGAGTTTGGTCAGGTTATTGAGAACGCGGTCAGCAACAACTACTCCGTTGCTTGGGCCACGGACGTCAGTGAAAAGTACTTCAGCCATGCCGAAGGAGTTGCCGTTGTCCCAGACCGTGACCTCCGCACCATAACCGAAGCCAACAAAGCTGAGATATTCCGTGCACCAGCAGCCGAAAAGCCCATCACCCAGGAGCTGCGCCAAGCCGCCTTTGACAGTTGGGAAACCACAGATGACCACGGCATGCACATCTTTGGCAGTGCCAAGGACCAACGTGGCACACGCTATTACCTGGTTAAAAACAGCTGGGGTACTGAGCGCAACGAGCTGGGTGGGATCTTCTATGCCAGCAAACCTTATGTACTTTACAAAACCACATTTATAGCCGTTAACCGTAAGGCGCTGCCTGCTAACATCGCGGCTAAGTTGGGCCTCAAATAGCCTACCATTAACCCATAACGCTACAACCACTTCCTGAACATGCAACCAACTCCCGGCCTCCAACCAGACAAGGTCAGCCGACCAGATCCAGACAGGGCCGCCAAGCTCGATGCCTTTGACCGCCTCCTGACCCTGATGGATGAGCTGCGGGACAATTGCCCTTGGGACAAGGAGCAGACTTGGCAGAGCCTGCGCCACCTCACGATAGAGGAGACCTATGAGCTAGCCGATGCCATCTTGTCGGAGGATCCCCAAGAGGTCCGGAAGGAAATAGGCGACATCATGCTACACTTGGTGTTTTATGCCCGCATAGCTGATGAACAAAAGCAGTTTGACATCAAGGACGTCATTGATGGGCTGATTGCTAAGCTGATCCGTCGTCACCCGCATATCTATGGCGAGGTTGAGGCTAAGGACAGCGATGCCGTGCGCCAAAACTGGGAGCAGATTAAGCTACAGGAAGGTGCCAAATCGGTGCTTGCTGGGGTGCCTAGGTCCTTGCCTGCTATGGTCAAGGCGATGCGCATCCAGGAAAAGGCCAGAGGGGCTGGTTTTGATTGGGATGACAAAGCCCAAGTCTGGGACAAAGTCCAAGAGGAGCTGGCTGAGTTCAGAACCGAAACCGAGGCCCCCAATCCTGACCATGCCAAAATCACAGCTGAGTTTGGTGACGTATTATTTAGCCTCATCAACTATGCCCGGTTCCTAGACATCAACCCTGAGGAGGCCCTTGAGCGCACCAATCGCAAGTTTATAAACCGATTTAACCACCTAGAGGCGGCCACCAATGCGGATGGTAAGGACCTCAGGAACATGACCTTGCCTGAAATGGATGCCTATTGGAACCAAGCAAAAGAGCTAGGCATCAATACCTAGCTCTGCTGAATCTTGGGCTTTAGTAGCCCTATTGTTGTTTGATGGGGGGCAGGACTTAAGCCCTAGAAACTATAACCAGCATACATTTTGGCATCTGCCTCTGTGATCACAGAGCCTGACAAGATCACCAACCGCTCGACGACGTTGCGAAGCTCGCGGATGTTACCCGTCCACGAGAGGGTCTGAAGGTAAGTTACTGCTGAAGCGTCGATCTTTTTGGCAGAGTTACCATAGTCCTCGGCGATGTCACTCAAGAACTTCTCGACCAAGGCCGGGATGTCCTCCAAACGTTCGCTCAGGGCTGGCACTTTGACCAGAATTACTGATAGCCGATGGTACAAATCCTCACGGAAACGATTGGCGTCGATTTCCTTACGCAGGTCTTTGTTGGTGGCTGCGATGATCCGGACATCCACAGTGATTTCTTTGTCGCCCCCGACCCTTGATATTTTGTTCTCCTGCAATGCCCTCAGGACCTTTGCTTGGGCGGACAAGGACATATCGCCAATTTCGTCCAAGAACAAAGTGCCGTTATGCGCCTGCTCAAACTTACCAATATGCTGTTTCAGGGCACTGGTGAAGGCGCCTTTTTCGTGACCAAATAGCTCACTCTCGATCAGCTCAGACGGGATGGCAGCACAGTTGACCACAACCAAAGGCGCATTGACCCTCGGGCTATTTTTATGGATCGCCTTGGCTACCAGCTCTTTGCCTACACCATTTGGCCCTAAGATCATGACCCTCGCATCCGTAGGGGCTACTTTAGAGATCGCATCCCGGACACGCTCAAGAGCGGCA
>CANHWS010000263.1 GCA_947464365.1 Cytophagaceae bacterium
AATAGCACGACTGCAAACCTCCACCTCCGACGACATAGTTGCGCCCCGGCCACCCCTTTTGCCATGGCTGCCAACGCCACAAATCAGTAAGTGAATAGCCACTCCCGCCAGACTCGTTTTTCAGTTTCCCGCATTGTACCTATTGCTACCACTTGGTTGCAAAGGCCAACTTATGGCCCGTCAGGATGGTTGAGGAGCGGGTTAACATTAGGCTTACCAATGAGCATGGTGGTGCGGCGGCCAAGGGTCTCGCACCAAATGATCTGGACCATCTGCCTGGCTGGATTGATGCTTGCCGCAGCCCTAGCACCTGACGCCAATGCACAACGACGCCGACATAAACGAGCTAGTCATCGGCGGGGGCATAGTACCAAGGTATATAAGCAGCGGGCAAGCAAACGCAGCCTAGCCTACCAAGCCAAAACCCGTAGGTATGCCAAAATGGTCAATATGGATGCGACGGGCGAGTTGTTCCAGCAACCACATGTAGAGGGACGTGGCCTTTATGTGCCACCCAGCTTTGGCCTGCCCGCCGCTAGTGCCAAAGGCCTACAACCAGGCGGCGCAACCAATGATCCCCTAGCTTTTAACTATGGCCTTCGGCGTGGGACTAATCTCAGCCATTGGTTATCTCAGTCCGCCAAACGAGGGCAACAGCGCGAGCAATACCTACAAGAGACCGACATCGAGTGGCTCAGGTCCGTCGGGCTGGATCACGTCCGGCTACCAGTGGATGAGGAGCAACTTTGGCATCAGGATGGCACCCAGAACGATACCGCCTTCCTGCTGATGCACAAGGCCATCGGCTGGTGTATGGCCCGCAACATGAAGGTGATTGTGGACCTGCACATTATCCGCAGCCATTATTTTAACGCCGCCAGCAACACCCTCTGGACCAGCGAACAGGACCAAAACCATTTGCTGATCCTCTGGCGTGAGCTCTCAGAAGCCCTCAAGGGATACCCTAACTCGATGGTGGCCTACGAGATGATGAACGAGCCTGTGGCACCAGACCCAGCCCAGTGGAATTCCCTCGTTACGAAACTCCATCGGGTGATTAGGGCATTGGAGCCAGATCGTTGGCTAGTGATTGGTAGCAATATGTGGCAGTCCACCGAGACTTTTGACCAACTCCAGATCCCGGAGGGCGACCCCCACATCGTGTTGAGTTTTCATTTTTATGAACCGTTTTTCTTGACGCATTACAAAGCTGCATGGGTCCCACAACGGAGCTGGACTGGCCGTGTGCGCTACCCTGGCTACACCTTCGCCATTGAGGACACCACTGGCCAAGACAGCACAGTGGTCCAGATGATGAAAAAACACCACAAACTCTGGGATGCCCGTGCGCTCGACCAAATGTTGACCAAACCGCTAGCCCTAAGCCGCAAGCTGAACCTCCCCCTCTATTGTGGCGAGTGGGGTTGTTACCAAAAAACACCGATGCCTGACCGCCTCAGGTGGTATCAGGATATGCGGCGGGTGTTTGAGCTACACCACATACCTTGGGCCACATGGGACTATAAAGGCAGCTTTGGCCTCAAACTACAGGACGGGACACCTTGCCAAGAGATACTAGTAGTCCTGCTCGATGCCCCGATCAAACGGTAGTACTTGATCAATATTATCAGCCTACTCCCTCACCACCCGTGCCACATAACGCTGCCCACCCACGACTAGGCTGAGGTGATATAACCCAGCAGCCAGGCCAGATATATCTAGCCGATAGCCACCAAGGTCATTAGTAGCTTGCAGCTGATGCCGAACCCCACGCATATCGAGGGCATCCACCACAACCGAGGAGGCCTGCCCCGCCACCAAGGACGGAATACCTAAAACAACTGCCCCCGTCGTGGGATTGGGATAGGCCGAGACCGCCTGCACCTGTACACTGAGCGGCATGCTGAGCGGTGGCGCAGGGTAACCCACGTTGGCGATTTTGGACAAAAGAACGCTGGTTGTACGCATTACAAATCGACCATAAGCTACACCCGTGCCATCGTATGAAGGAATGATGCCGTAAAAAGACCTGTAAAACGATGGATTAGCAGGATTAGGATAAGGCAAACTCCAGATTAATGTACCACTGTTTGCGATGCGTTCTATCCTCGGATTGGCATTGTTTGAGTCAACATGGGCTATAGTAAATGACCCATCCGCTGCATGAATGTACGGCAAGCTGATACCACCATTATGCCACTCTCTGTAAATTGCATTTCCTAGCCGATCTGTGATGGCAAAACAGACATAACCTGCTTGCTGTGAGCCTCTAACTAAGTACTTATTGCCAGGTAAAGGTTGGACAACTGTGTAAGTATTGTAATAAGGTCGGTTTGGGGTAAAAAAGGTCGTGAGCGGAGCGACACGGTTGCCATATTGATCGATCTCCATGCCTACAATCAATGCACCCGTTGTACCCCCTACCATGAAGTTACCATTCTCCATTTGGGCGATGCTATAACTCGCCTGCAAAGGACTGCCCCAATCGTAAAACTTAAACCAATCTATTGTTCCGAAAGAGGTCATCCGAAGGCAGAATACCCTGCTGTTGAACCCACGGACAGTATCAAGATCCTGATAGCCTGTCAGGTAAACAAAACCATTGGTGTCAATACATGCACTAGTGATGACATTATTCCCTCGCAGGGTATCCAGATTTAAGGACCATTGGTAGGTATAATTAAGGTCATAACAATCAGCGCGCGCTTTAAAGTTTATATTCTGGTTGGAGGTATATCCCACAGCTAAAACCTGATTGGGACTTAATTTAATCATTTGATTGATTTGACCAGTCTCAGGCAACAGAAAACTACTTAATGTATCAAGATTGGATTTAATACGCAAAAAACCTTTGGCGCTAGATTGATTGCGTGAAAACCTTCCATCTGAATAACCAACTAGATAAGTTGAATCTCCTATCAGTACACCAGCTGTGGTATAACTAGTACGCCCAAAAGAGAACATACCTTCAGATAATACCTGTCCCTTTGTTGTGAGGGACAGGATTATCATTAGCAAGACCATCAAGCTACTCTTTGATGACCTTTTCATAACGGTATGATTGAGAAATTGGTTCAATGTACCGAATCATATAGATACCAGGCCTTAGGCTCTGGACAACTGCTGGGGCGAGTGAAAACTCAAATTCACTGATTTGATCCCAAGTAGCAGAGATTTGTTTGCCTTGCGCATCAAATACCGAAACCCCCTTGGCACCGTCAGTTTCCTTCATTCTGATTGTTAGACTTGATGCGAATGGATTAGGATAAGCAACAATGCTTGTATTTGCAATTCCATCCTCAAGTTCTGTAACAGGTGCAGCCATCCTCAAGAAATAAGGACCGTTTGCCACAAAGCTATTTTGACAACCTTGAACATAGCCAGCTGGTGGGGTGCCATTTCCTGTATAAAGACTTGTAAGAACAAAGACTAAATCCCAATTAAGAAATGATGTACCTCCTAATTCCTCATTAAAGAATCGATGGTACCTGAACCCAGGAGCTGGTATAGATAAATTCTCATTCCTCAGACTAACCCAACCCGCAGGTGCAACCTTTGGTGTAGCACCCCAATTGGCTATTGGCCAGCCATTACCAGCAGGTGGGTTAACGTTGCTTCCTGCGTCTAAAGAGCCAATGTCGCGGACAGCACCAACAGAGGTGATACGAACACCGTATCTTGTTTGACCTGCTGGTATTGCACCTGTAGTAAATGCATTACATTTTAGTAAAAATGTAGGAGGATCGATAGTCTCAATCTTGATGCATTCGCTTTTACAATTCTCAAAAAGATTTGCCTCAACCCTTACGAAATCTTGAGTAAAACCAGATACGCCAGATGCTCCAGTCGCCAACACAACTGAGGTGCCATTGTCAATAAATCTAGTATTAAGCACATTAGTAATGCCTGTATGCGGACTCGTAATCCGTATACCATCTCCCCATTCAAAGCGGCAATTGTTGATGGCCACCGCAGCCCTAGAGCCCCCAAACTTATAGACCTTGGTGCTAGCTGGGTTGGTCGTTAGGTTGGTGCTGCCTAGCGGTGTTTCCCGCATAGAGACATAGTTCATCGTCAGGCCGCCATTCGTGGTTGTAGAGCCGCACTCTAGCAGCCGGATGCCGTGCGTTGCTGCATTCGCAATCACGATGTCTTCTGCCGCAGCGCCATTGAGGTTGATCGTGCCACCACTTTCCAGCAGCAGGCCTTGCCACTCTTTGTTGCCACAACCTGGGGCCGCAGCACGCAGCGTCGCCTTGGTCGCAGTTAGGCTACCCGTTTGGGTGATGTAGAGGAAGGCGTAGTTGGATGGCGTCGTCTTGAGGTTACAGAGCGTCGTGTTGGTCAGGCCAGGGTCATTGGCATCGTTGGGCACAAAAACCACCGTCGTGTTCGGGGCCAGCGTGAGGGCGGAGGTAACCACAATCGGGCCCTTGACCATTACATTGCCTGATAGTGTAGTCGGGGTGCTAATCGTCGTGATGGTATTTGGTGCGCCAAGCAAGGTACTAGGGGCTAGGGCACAAAACTCACAATCGTTTGAGATCGTCACAACTTTGGTAGTCGTGCAGTTGACACCGTTCAGGGCAACTGTATAGGTAAGCGTATAAGCCTGTCCGTAGTTGGCAGAAGCAGGATTAAACACGCCATTGCTCACAAACGGTCCGGACCAAGCGCCACCAGCAGGTAAACCTGTTAGGGTAAGGTTACCCCAGCCTTTGCAGTGGGTGATGGTATCCTGAATCGGAGCTCCTTGACGGTTCAGCATACAATCACTAACGATCCTCAAGACCTGCTGCTTTGATTTCCCAGAATCAT
>CANHWS010000264.1 GCA_947464365.1 Cytophagaceae bacterium
GCAGGTGCCATAGTGGTTGACGAAATAGGGGTATCAAAAGGATACAGCCCACTCACGATACTAGGACCAGTATTAGTGTCGAGCAGGATGTTGTGTTTTAAACCCAGCTCAAACGTATTGGGAGAGGATGCTGTACCGATGGTGATCGGGGCAAATGAAGCAGAACCAGCAATGTTGTTATGGTCAGCAAACCAAACACCAGTTCCTTTATTTGGATGGCTTGGTGCACTATGGAAAATATTTCCTGTGACTACGATACCATTAGCGAAAGGTGTTGGTGAGGCAGCTAATCCATCAGTTTCTTGCTTGGAGTTGACCATGATGTGCGCAAACGAAGAGGTGTCACGTGGCGTAAAACTATTGTTAGCCACAGTGACATTATTAGAGCGGGCAGAAAGTATACCTACATAATTGTAATTGCTGAACGTATTGTTAGTTACGACAACCGCCGAGTTGACACGAGTCACACCACGCACTTCGATTAGCTGTGGTACCGTTTCGGGAATGCCAGCTTCAAGTCGGTTGTTAGTGATATTGTGCGTACCAGAGTTGGCTAGTGGGTCAACGATGATGACCCCAATACCGAATAAGTGGTTATTAGAGATTGTGACCGGACCTTTTGGGGCAGCCAGCTGTACGGAGTAGTAGGAACCAAACAAATTGCTATCAGCAAGAGTAGGACCACCAATTGTACCACGCCCACCAAATACACGCACCGAACGACCAAAAACGCAGGTCACGGCTGGATCTTTCGGATACACGATGTTCCGGCTGATGGTGTAGGATGAGGTGCCGATGCTTTGCAAGAAGATACCCATCGTTTCGAACTGCATGCAGAGCGCATTACCCGACACAGCAGTGCTGAGAATGGTATTGCTCGTGATCATGAGACCATCAATGTTAGCACTATTAGAGGTGATGCCATAGAGTGTGTTTACTTGGTCCACCTCTAGCAAGAGGTTGCTGATCGTAACGTTTGGCGCGGCCACTTGGATGATTGCCAACTCAACACCATCGCCTTTCAGCAAGGGTTTGCTACCACCAGCATCGCCAACCAAGGCGATCTGCTTGTTGATCAAAATGGCCTCTTGATAGGTGCCACTTAGCACAACCACAGAGTCTCCATCGGCCGACTGGCTGATCGCATGGTTGATGGTCTGCCAGGGCGTACTTTTGGTCCTCGCCTGCACCTGATTGCGCGCGTTGTCACCACTATTACCAACATAATAGGTGTGGCCCTCGGCCGTCAGGCAGACGCCAAGCGCAAACGCCAATACCGCAAGGGTATTGAGTAGGGTTTTTTTCATGATTTTTGACTGAGTATTACTGGGATAAAGACAGGTTATTCTTAGAAAGGGAAGAGGTCTTTATTCAGGGGTCAGGTATTGCTTACGACAAATAGTACGCCCAGAAGGGGATTCAAGTGCATGTAGCACCCCATAATCTGTATTGGCTAGCCGATATTGCTCACACCTACCGATATTGGCTGTTAGACACAGCCATAAGGCAGTCCAAGTTTAACAATTTTCTGGCAAAAACAACAAGCAAGATCACCCCATCTTCCGATTTGTTAATCATGAGCTAAAATTTGTGGCCGCCTAAACCCGATGCCTTGCTTTGCCAAAATTGCCAAAAAGTCTATTTACGCATCACATGAGGTGATAATTACCATTGCAACAGCCGTTTTAAAGTAAATCCAGACATTAAAAAATTTGGCCTGACATCAAGAGACATCAGGCCAGTGGTTTGAGATTTTTAAACTTGTGTTTGGTTGCTAAACGCATCCTAGTCGAACAAATAGTCACGCAACTCTTGCGCCTCTTCGGGTTTGATCCTTTTCGCTATCAGGAGCCGCACCTGCCGACGACGTAGGGCTCCGTCAAAAAGGCGTACTTCATCTGCTGTTTCGGGTATGGCTTCTGGCACATCAATGGGGCGGCCAGACTGGTCCACAGCCACAAATGTGAAGAAGGCTTCGTTGGTGCAGGTCCGTGTCCCGGCCGGGATGTTTTCGGCATAGGCAACGATATGGATCTCCATGCTACTGTTGAAAGAGCGTGTTACCTGCGCATCTAGGGTCACAACATCACCAAGCCTTATCGAGTTGTTGAACGATATACTATCCACTGAGGCCGTCACGACCGTCCGCCCACTAAAGCGCTGTGCACAGATCGCCCCGACGACATCCATCAGGTGCATCATGCGGCCACCCATTAGGTTGTTGAGCGTATTGGTATCATTGGGCAGTACCAATTCGGTGGTACGAACAAAAGAGTCCGCACAGCGGCGCTGTTTGCGGTTCCGGATCGGTTGGTTAAGGCTATTGGTTTCGGTAACCTGAGTAGGGCTTTGTTTCATGTGCTGGTTCAAGGGTTTTGCTGATCGAATAGGATAAAGGCGATACTTGGCTTTTGGCCTTTATGCGTCTGCATCGGGCCAATAATGTGATTAGCTCAGGTTTTGGATAGAATACCTTTGCTAAAGGCGTCTTTTCTGACCTTGCCGATGGGCGACTCTTGAAGGGCCAAAATGGAGTTTTAGCATCCTGCCACATCAGGGATGGTGCCTTCAGACCCCTACCAACCGCCAAATTACAGCAATTGGCCCGATCGACCCACCTCCGAGCAAGGATATTGCTTCCAGGACCGTTCGGCACGGTTGTCAACTATCCATCAGCGCCTCTGGCCACCATGGCCTATTTTGATGTGGCCCCTTACCCATTTGGTGTTAACTTTGCTTTTGCAACCACTCCAGACCCCCTAAATGCAAGAGGTACTCTCTGTCGATGGCCTAATCTCGCTCCTGACCCTAACGGCGCTCGAAATCATCTTAGGCATTGACAACATTATCTTTATCTCCATTGTAACCAACCGGCTTCCCCTCGCGCTTCAAAACCGTGCCCGGACAATTGGTTTGACATTGGCCCTAGTCGCCCGGATTGGTCTGCTATTTGGCATCACCTGGATCATTGGCCTTAAGGAAGACCTATTTACCATCGCAGGCATTGGCCTCAGCGGACGCGACCTGATTTTGTTCTCGGGTGGTATTTTCTTGGTGTACAAAACAGCCATCGAGATCTACGAAAAGGTCATGGCCCGCCCAGAAGAGGATCCGAAACTTCCGAAAAATGCCCAGTCCAAATTCAACGCCATCATCTGGGAAATCGTCATTATTGACATTGTCTTTAGCTTTGACTCTATCCTGACGGCTGTTGGCTTGGTCAGCAACGTCTTGATGATGATCACTGCCGTCATTATCGCAATGGGCATCATGCTGGTCTTCAGTGGGCCAATCGCCAAATTTGTGAACATGAACCCAACCATCAAGATGTTGGCTTTGGTGTTCTTGGTCGCGATCGGTGTCTTGCTAATTGTCGAGTCGCTCGAGTTCCATGTCAACAAAGCCTATGTCTATATCGCCATGGCCTTCTCCCTCGTTGTGGAGCTACTTAATCTTCAGATGCGCCGTAACATGCGTCTCAACAAAGAAAAGTCTAGGCTCCTGAAGGCCGAGCAACGAGCTGCCGCCAAACATCCAGGCACAAAGGCCTAGGTCACAGATGGGTAAACATTGGGTCTATCCGTTCAGTTTGGTATGTTGCTAACCAGCCCGGACAATCAGAGGGTATATTATGTTTGATCTTCGCTCAGCCACTTAACCAGACCAAATACTAGACCAACAGATTTGGCAATCTCTGACGACATATATCAGCAGCAGCAAGCCCAGCCCAATGCTGAGGGGGTAGCAAAGCGTCCTTGGCTCAGGATCCTTGGCCTGATATTGTCATTGATCGGTATCCTGAGTGCTGGCGCCTATTGGTATTGGCAGCAGCAACGCCAAACGCGTATAACGTCCCTCATCCCGGCTGACGCCATTGCCTTGGTCGAGGTCCAGAATCCTGTCCATACATTTCAGCGGATGAAGCGCCAGCCTTATTGGCCCTGGATGCATCGCATTAACGAGCTCCAGCTGCTTCAAGATCAATTTATGGCCGTGAAGTTGGCCGTCAAGCGCGACACTAACCTTCTGTCATTTTCCGAGCAACACCCAGCTTACATTTCCGTCCATGCACGTGGTGAGGCCAAACTCGGCTACGTCTTCTACCTCCCGATCCAGTCCATTTCGGACGCGGACCGGCTGCGCAAAATTGCGGACGACCTTATCCCACAAGCAAAGGCCCGCCGCAGCAACCGCAAGTATAGCGGCCACAACATCCTCGATATCCTGATCGACGATACCACAACGCTGAGTGTCCTACCCTTGGAGCATTTTTGGGCCATTAGCTATCATGGCCAGCTCATTGATGATGTCGCGCGGCAACAGGCTGGCCACAGCACGGCCCCTTGGCTAGCTGATTTCCTTAAGTTGGATGTCAACAGCGAGGCGGGTATCAAACTTGCCGTCAATGGTGCCCAGATGCAAAGTTGGCTTGCCATTGCGGTCAGCCAACCACTCGCAAATTGGTCGCAGGCTATTGTCCAGGGGGCCAACGTCCTCAGTGGCTGGAACAAAACAGGACTAGAACTTAGTGGCACTTATACTGTTGCTGAGGGTAACCTGCTCGATAGTGCAAGTGCTGGGTCGCTAGAGGCGCTGCAATGGGCACCCCATAATACGGCCATGCTATACCACTTAGCCGACGGTGCTCGGCTGTCGCATTGGTTGGCTCAAAAAGGCCCCAGTTCATCGACGTATGCACAAGCTGATATGCGCCTCCAGGCCAATATCACCGAAGTTATGGTGGCCGAGGTGGAACATCCTGACCCAGAGCAGCATCCTACACTGATGGCCCTCAGGATCAA
>CANHWS010000265.1 GCA_947464365.1 Cytophagaceae bacterium
TCGAGGCAGACTTCAGGCGGTACCTGCGCGAATGGGCCGTAAAGGAATTTGGTTCATCAGCTGAAGCTGCAGGCAGACTTGGGGTCAGCAACCGAACCCTTGATCGCTGGAAATAGCAATAAGTTCAGACAACGTGTTTGGGTATCCCCCCCTACAACCCCTTCAGTCCATTCCAAAGAGCGCGTTTGAGGGTGTCGTTGCCTTGCATGGCACTAATTGGGTCGGCATGAAGGGTTTTGAAGGCCCCCATGGAGGTCACGGCATAGCGTTGGGATAGGGCCAAAGCAGGGTAGCCTGTTTTCGGCATCCCGAAGGTGAGGACCTGCACAGGCCCAAACTGCTTGTTGAGCGCTGCCCATGGCAACATCCCGACCCTGCCGAGGTTCACGAGGGCGATGTCAGTGGCGGTGCGCTTGATGGAGGACAAGATCTTGAGCAGCAACTCTAGGTCCGCAGGGGCAAGGAAATCATGATTAGGCTCGATGACCAAAACCAGCATCCTTGCGGCATTGTCGCCATAGGATGGGATCTGGCTCTGGGGCAGGGCAGCCACTGGCACCACCACAGGGGCAGGGCTTGGTGTTTTGACTGGGGTTGGTGCTGGAGGCAGTGGGTTAGCTGCTAGCTGTGCCGCCGGCTGCACTGGTTGAGCAGGCGGGACTAGAGTTGGTACTGAGTTAGTTTGGGTTGTTTGGGATGCAGCCGCAGCATCAGGGGCAGGGCTTGGTGCTTGACGAGCATGGCCTGGCTTATGACCAATTGGGGCATAGAGGTCCGACACCAGAAACTGGCGCAAAAACTGGGCATCTTCTACCAAAAGTCCGTCCTCGTGCATGGTTGTTTGGGTCGTCAAGTTTTACTAACTGTTTCCCTATGGCTCAAAACTAAGCAGAGATCCTGAAATCAGTCTCCGACATCGGTTGAATTGCTCAGGAATGTTCGGCTACGAGGTCTGCCACAATCTGGGCCGACGATAACGCTAACGGAATCCCGCCTCCTGGGTGCACACTTCCGCCGACGAAGTATAGGCCCTTCACCTTAGGATGCCGATTGTTATGCCGCAAGAATGCCGCCCAGCGGTTGTTGCTACTGTTGCCATACAATGAGCCCTGATAGCTGCCCGTAAGCTGCTCGATGCTCCTAGGTTCGAGAATATGCTCGGTTGTGATCAGTGGCGCAATATCAAAACCTAACATCTTGTTGACCTTCTGGATGATCTGGTGCCGTGCGGTCTTGATCATTTGGTCCCAGTCTTGGGTGCCGCCTTCCGCCGTTGTGTTGTTGGGCACGTTGATCATCATAAACCAATTTTCGTGACCCACAGGGGCATCATCTGGCTTGAGTTTGGAGCTGATGTTGATGTACAGGGTCGGGTCATCTGAGATCGTTCCCAATTCGAACAGGTGCTTAAACTCGGTGCGGTAGTTAGCACTGAACAGGATGTTATGCAGGCCTAGCTCCGGAAAGGATTGGGCTATCCCCCAATAGAAAATCAAGGCGCTAGAGCTTCGCTGTTGCCGCAGGACCCGCTCTGGCTTAGGCAGCTGCGGTAGGAGCCGGTGATAGGTGGGATGGACATCAAGGTTGCTAACAATGATGTCGGCAGTCAAAACTTCATCAGCTAGGCGTACACCAGTTACCTGATTGTCAGTATGTACAATCTCTTGTGCAGGGGTGTTAAACCGAAATTTTACCCCAAGCCTAAGTGCCAGCTGATAGACTGCCTCCGTGATGCTATACATTCCCTTAGTTGGGAAGTAGGCGCCTAGGTTGGCCTCTAGGTGCGGAATCAGGGTCAATAGCCCAGGGGTCTGGTAGGGATCTGAGCCGTTATAGGTTGCATAACGGTTGAAGAGCTGCCTCGCCTCTGCTGTCCTAAATGCTTTTTGGTTGACCTCATCCATTGTGCTCGTGAGGCCTAGCCACGGCATCTGCGGATAGGCCTTAAGCGCGGCTTTGCTTGTCCAGGTGCTGAGTTTGTGGAGACTTCGGTGCAGGAACAAATCGCCAACCAAATCATACTTATGGGCTGCTGCTTTGAGGTAGGCAATGGTATTAGCAGCAGGCTCCCCGAGTTTAGCCTCTAGCTCGGCTGCTAATTTGGCAGGGTCAGACCATGCCGTTAGCTGTTTGCCATTGGGGTAGAAATAGTGGCAGACATCCTCAAGCCTTTGATGCTGAAAGTATGGAGACATCTCCACCCCCGCTAGCTGAAACAACTCCTCAACCCGCTGCGGCATGGTGAAAAGCGAAGGGCCAGCGTCAAAACGGTAGGTACCCTGACCTTCAGCCTCAAGTACAAATTGGCTGAGTTTGCCGCCTGGCCCTGCGGCAGCCTCCAGTACCGTCACCTGATGGCCGTGACAAGCCAACCGCACAGCCGTGGCCAGTCCGCCGATGCCTGCCCCTATGATGATCGCCTCAGCCATTTGGTATTAGGATGGTTTTTGGTGGGCAAAGATAGGAAGCGCTGTGGGATGTGGTCTGTTTCCTAAGGTCTGGGAGGCAAACCAGCCAAAGGATGAATGGAGAAGTCTGCTTGTACTGAGGGCACGCAAGGCAGAGGCTGTTTGCAGTCATAAGAAGGGGCTATGGCAAACCATGACCACGTAAAGCCCTTTATGTACTACAGCCGAAGTAGGATGGACTCTAAGGTTTCCCTGCGTTCAAGGCCTAGTTTTTTGCGAATCATCGACCGGCGGTTCATGAAGCTAGCATCAGTGATGTTAAGTAACAAGGCAATGACGTCATTTTCAATATTGAACAGGATCAGAATACACATCTGACGATCAAGGGCGCTGAGGGTCGGATATTTGACCGCTAGTTTCTGTTGAAACCCTGGATATAGTTTCTCGCCAGCTGAATTAATTATTTCAATTAGATCTTCATAATTTGTTTTTGACCTTTTGATGGTGTCCATCAAGTTATTCGCCTCCGCAGGTACAAACTGCCTGAATACTTGCTCCAGGTTCTGGATAATGTATTCGTATTGCTGTTTTTCCTCCCTGTCTGCGTCCATGATGCTATTGCTATCAACCTTGTGCTGGGTAGTTATTACTATGGCCAGTTCCTTATTTGCGGCGATTAGGTCCTGTTTGGTGGACAATAGTGCATCAATGGTTGCTTTGTCAAGCGTGGCTTGCCTTGTTAGCCGTTTAGCATCACGACGGTTGGTAAAGGATAGAAACCCGAGTGCTCCAACCAAAGAAATCATGCATGCAATAATAATGCCTCCCCAATATTGCCGATTGTGATTCTCTTCCATCTGGGCATTGACTTTGGCCAGACCTTCTTGATAATATAGCTTGTCCCGCACTTCTGCAAACTTCACTAGTTTTTGGTGACCGACTAAAAACTCGTTGAGGTGAGCCTTTAGATACGGCAAGTCAGGTTTGACGTAGGTGGAGTACAGTAGGCGTTCGCGCACGGCATGCAGGTATTGACGGAAAGCACCTGCAAGTTCGTAGTACTTAATGGCACTATCCAACATAATGCCTTCTAGCTCATACTTGCTCTTGGCACTAGCGATCTTGTATTTGAGAAAATATACCTGACTAAAAACAGACATGGACCCAAGTCTGCGGTTGATAGGTAGTATAATCTGACTAACTGAATCCGCTAAGTCCCATTTGGCGGCATTGGCGTAGTCCTCCATTTTGGCACACAGGATGTGCAGATAGAGCAAGGAGTCACCAGATAATCTTGCCTCCTTAATCGCAAGGTCGAGATAGAAATTGCGTTTGTTTACGTTCTTCCAGATTTGATAGCAGCCAGACAGGGATAAGGCCATATCTGCCCGCAATGACCTATTGGGTTGTTTTTGAGCGTATTCAAAAGCATGGGTTATATTGGCCATGACTTCCTTGGTGACCTCAGTTGTGCCTAACAGATTGCCTAATTGTTGGTATGCTTGTGCAATAAGGGCATCGTCCTTGGTCTTGAGAGCAAGAGACAGCGTTTGTTTTGCAAGTATGAGGCCTTCATCAATATCGCCTCGGTTACCAAAGCAACTTGTTTTGATCAATAAGTACCGTACCTTTGCAATGTCATCCATTGTTTCAAGGTCTGACTCGTTAATCTGGCCAAGTGTTTTTAGGCTTTCGTTATAACTACTTAGTTTTTTCTGGATGGAGGCAAGTAAAAGTAATTCGTTAAAGAATTCTGTTTTGCTACCATACCTTGGTAAGGATTGAATGCAGGCCTTTGCGTATTTGGCGGCGCTATCATAAGCATATAATGAGTCATAAGCTAGGGCAAGCTGATAGAGCACTCTAGTCCTGTTTTCGCGTAGGTGTGTCTGGGCTGTTTGCTTGAGGCTGGTTATACGCTCATTTTTTGCATTTGCTGTTTGTCCGGTTAGTGATAGCAGGAATAAAATAGACACCGTCAATAATGTCTTCAAATTCTGGTCACGAAAAATGGTTTTCTTTATCATTTAATCAGGGCTTGGCTCGATTTTTTATCGATCCGTGCATTGTTGAATGGTCCAATGCAGAGCAAACATATTGATAATGAACCTGATATCCAAACAATTGGACTTCAAAATATCAGTTTGGGACCTATTGGCATTCGGCAGAGTTGCCATTGTCTTGATTTTGTTTGGATTGGAGGCAGGATAATCCCATTAGGTGTCGGTACAGAAGGGGAGGGTGGACATCGGGACTGTTTGTGGGTATATAAATAAGTCGATTTGACTTGTATTGGAGTTATGAAAAATCCCGCCTTACAACTGCAAGGCGGGATTTTGGATAGAAAGTCTAGGGTTTAGACACGTCGTTCAGCCGGTGGGTGAA
>CANHWS010000266.1 GCA_947464365.1 Cytophagaceae bacterium
ATCAGCACCGATATCCGTTGGTGTTAGGGCACTTCGTGTTTCGCCATCAAAGTCTAGTGTCACAGTGCCAACTAGCTGGCCATTGCCTTCGATCAAGGTCGGGACAGGTGGTGCGCTGATGTGTAGGTCGACTGTCGAGGCAGTACCTGTTGGATTCAACAACTTAGGGTCGCAGCTGAAGCTACCGGCATCTTGGCCATTGGCTGAAGTCATGCTAGGTAGGTTGTCGATGTTGGTGCTGTTATAGCTCAGGAAGAAGCCGTTGTCGCCACTGGCTTGGAAGAGGTTGTTGTTGCTGGTCAGGCCAGATGGGTTGACACCGGTGCCGGCCAAGGAGAGGCAGTAATGATTGCCTGTGGTGCCACCGTTACGGTTATTAACCAAGAGGTTGTTCAGGAAGGACCGTGTGCCAGTGCCGGTGCTCTGCATAGCAAATGTATTGCTGGTGCTGCCAGAGGCTACTGTGCCGCCGATGTAAACGGTGTTGAAATAGTGGTTGATTGTGCTTGAGCTGGCATTAGCGATACCGAAGATTCCGTAACCTAAGGCAACGTCAGCGCCGGTGGCTTCAAGGCCAAGGCGGACCATGTTGTTCTGTACCGTAACAGGGAAGGAACCACTCAGGATTGAGATGCCATAAATGGTGCCAGCAACAGAACTCGTGTTGAGCTTGAGGCTATGTACAAAGTTGCGATCAATCAGGTTGCTGCCACTGGTTGGGCCATTGTAGAGTATGCCAGCAACACTAGAAGTTGAGCTTAGGCCATTGGTGCTTTCTAGGCTATGGATGGTGTTGCCAATAATCGTCTGGCCAGGGCTTCCTGAAAACTGTATGATACCAACACAGCCCGTTGAGCTAGATGCAGAGGTCAAACTGTGGATGGTGTTGCCACTGATGGCATTAACACCACCAAATGTTTGGATGCCTGCAACAGTGGTAGCTCCTGAGTTTAAAGCAGTTGAGTTTAGGTTCCGGATTGTATTGCCGCTAATGGTGTTGGACAATGTCGTATTGGATAGAGAAATACCCAAAATAACGGTAGAAGTATTGTTGGTCATCGAGCCAAAGACAGTGCCGCCAATGGTGTTGCCGCTGATGGTATAGCTACTAGCTGCGCCTTGGGCATGGATACCTGCTAGGGTGACATTGCCAAACGATAAGTTAGTGACTGTAAGACCACCAATCTGGTTGTTGCTAATAGTCATGGCACCTGGTGTGCCTGTACCAGCCAAGATTCCACAAAGCCTTGGGGAAGTCGAGAAGTTATTCGTTGTAAGCGTAACACTGCCCGTAGCCGACATGCTGCCCAAAACGTTGGGTGTGATGGTACCGATGTTGAAGGCGCCCGTTACGGCTGAGATCAACGAGTGGTTGGACGAGGTGCCAGTTGTGGAGATACTGAAATTAGCAATGGTGTTACCCTGGATGCTGGTCGGCACTGCGGTACCTACCTGCGCAAAGATGGCACGCAAAACGATCGTTCCAGATCCGCCTACATCGGTGAGGGTAGTTGGGGTGCCACCACATTGTGGAGCTGTACCGCCAATGAAGTTGCCTAAGATGTTAAGGCCCGTAACGGTCGAAAACGTCGATGGGCTGATGCCGATCGGTGCATAGTTACGATCAGAACCACTGGCCAAGGTGCGTGAAACGGTCTGGTAGATGCTGTTGCCAGAGATCGTCCAGTTGGTGTTGTGGTCTGAGATATAGACACCGTAGGTATTGCCAGTAGCAGCAAAAATGTTGACGATGTTGTTGTTCAGGATCTGGTTGTTGTCATTGGCAAAACCAACGGCACCCAAGGACCCGATACCAACGTTCGGCAGGCCAGTGCTAGCATCCGATATCTGGCAGAACGAGATGGTGTTGTTGCTGTTACCAGTTGTGGTCGAGGTCGCAAAGGCAATACAGCCACTAGAGACACCAATGTTGGCACTCCGGACGTTGCAAAAGGTCACGACGTTGTTCTGTGCCCCGTTGATGAAACGGATGGCAGCTGAACCCGCGGTAGTATTGTCTGTGTTTTCGATTGTGAGGTTGCGGGTAGTACCAGCACCGCCAGCACGGCCATCAAGGCGCCAGAAATCACCATCGCTGATGAAGAAGATGCTACCGGCTGTGGCAGGCAATAAGCTGCTAGCACTGATGGTCAGGTTGGTGGCATCGGCTGCTGGGCGGATTGTGATGGTATTAGTTGAACTAGCACCACTGATGGCTGGCAAGGTCAACGGGAAAGTTTCGCCAGAGCTGACATAGTTGGAGGCAAGCTCAATAACGGTTGGCTGGCTGATGGCGCATCCGCTGAGGTCGAGCAGGGCCTCGGTGAGGGTGTTATAGACGCTACCATCCACACGGGTGGAGGCAGGATTGATCTGGATGGTGGCTGCAAAGCTTGGGCAACCACTGGTGGACCTGGTGCCAATTAGCGGAGAAGTAGTGCGGTAAAGCGGCCCGCCAGAGCAGTTGCTATGGTTGTACGAATAGGCGTAAAAATCATAAGCAGTGCTGATTGCGAGGCCTGTGCTGATAAAGGAGGTGCCTGTGCCTGTTGCGACGACGGTACCTGTGCCAAGTGCTGCACCATTGGTATAAACCACACCATTAGTAGGGTTGGTGGCTGTGTTGCCACTTGGGTAGCGCACGACGAGGTAGTTGGTCGGAGCGCTTGCAGCAGCCGAGAACGACCCTGTGATTTGGCCGGTCCCTGCGGTTGGGAAGGTCATCGAGGTGGGTTGATTGGCTGGAGTTGTGCATGCGACCAATGTTGGGGTCACGACCACGTTATCAATGGCAACACCTTGGGAGTTGGCATTGGCCAAGTTGAAGCCCCAGCGGAAAAACACGTTGCCACTTACGGCTAGATTCAGGTTGGTGATCGTAGCAGATTTGGTCAAAGTAAGGGGGGACCCGAATGTAAAAGAAGAGGCTGCTGTTGGTAGCTCAGATGTGGCCGTGTTACCAGCTGTCAAAGCGGTCCAGGTTGTGCCATCCAAAGAGTAGAATAGGTCCACAGAGGCGGCTGAAGAATTGACACGGTAGCGCTCGATGTTAAAATCGATCTTGAGGTCTTTGATGACGGCAGTTTTGTTGTTGCGGTACTGCACCATGATGCTCTGTGGCGTTGGGTGCGAGGCAGAGCTCTGCATACCAATAGCACGGTCGGTGCCGATATAATAGCCATAACTTTGACCGGTAGCGGAGCCCGAAGAGGTGTTCTGCATCGTGCTGGTAATGTTGGCCGCACTGCTATAGGTAGGCACATTACCGTTGCTAAACGCAAGCGATGCGCCGTTGGCTATGGTGTTATTGACCGATACCGTAATCTGGGTGCCTGAGTTGACGCTGCTGACCGTGGTGCCAGCTGTGACGCCCGTTCCAGACATCGCCATACCTACTAAGATACCCGTCGTGCTAGCGACGTTCACCGTTGTGCTAGCCGTCACTACTGACGAAGTGGTGGTTGTCAGGGCTGTCGTGAGGCGAAAACCAGAAGGCAGGGCATTGCCACTTGCTTGGTTGAACGTCGTGGTAACCTTAATGGAGTCAGCTGCGATGGAAATCTGCGCTGCAACCCGCCCACTCGAGATTAACAAGGCCAATAGGGCAAATAGGGTCGTTATTGATCGCCAGGGCTGGTGCTTGGCTGCTGGGCTCAAGGCTTGGAGGCCAGGCGGGCAATAGGTGGGTATTGGTCTTGCAGACATAGTTCGGTAGGCTTATTTGGTCTGTGGTGTCAGGTTGGTGTTGGGGGGCAGATGGCTGCTGGGGCAATCAATTTGCCTTTGGGCCATGGGTGCGCCTTACCCACCACTTTGAGACTACAAATGTTACCAGAATTACACAGCACTACCAGACCAATTTGGACAACGACTGCATACCAATTTTAGAATGGTCTGGCATGCCTATCTAGGCCATTAATCCCTTGAGCTGAACATGATGGCCCAGCGCTCAGGATTGATACCATGAGCCCATCCTCCGTGGCATTGGCGCCATGATTACCGCTTTGGCGACACCACCTACCTACGCCTACCGATTAGCGGAGGGCGCGGCACCCTATTCCGGACCGGCTCTAACAAAGAGGTGCCCTCTACCGCCCAATCCGAAGCGCAATACCGCCAATACCAAGACGAAATCAAGGCCACGGTCCAGTATTTTGATGGGGGTTGTTGGGGAATAGTTGGTATAGGTAGCGTGAGACCATTTTGTTGAGGTCAACAAAATGGTGGGGGGGGCTATATGGCAGGGAGGTGATTAGTAGGCATGCCAACGCTGGAAGGAATAGGTCTATCGTCCTAGCTAACGAACTTCGCCATTCGTCAACCATAAGAAAGTACATCATTTTGATAAACATGGGTAAAGGCCAAGCAAGATTGCTGATTACATTTGCACACTTCCTGACCTGTTCCCGTTAGCCATACGGTAGCAATAGCCTGCCCAAAGACTCCATGACTGAAAGCGAAATCGAAGCCGGCCTCATTAACAAGCTGGTTAACCTCAAATACACCAATAGGCCGGATATCCGTGACCGACAGGCACTTGAGCGCAATTTTCGTCAGAAGTTTGAGGACCTAAACTACGTCCGCCTGACGGATGCGGAGTTTAATCGGCTGCGGGATGAGGTGGTTAAGCAAGACGTGTTTGCCGCTGCTAAGATTTTACGGAGCCAGAATACCTTTATCCGTGAGGACGGCACCCCACTACATTACAGCTTAGTGAACATTAAGGACTGGTGCAAAAACCAGTTTGAGATTGTTAGCCAACTCAGGATCAATACCGACAATAGCCACCAT
>CANHWS010000267.1 GCA_947464365.1 Cytophagaceae bacterium
GCGGCAGACCTTTTGTCTTTTCTAATGACGTATGCCCCGCTATTGCTGACCTAGATGGCGACACCTACCCGGATGTAGCAATAGGACTCGGTGCAGGTGGGTTGCTCATGCTCCATAACAATAGTACGGTCACTAACTTAGGGACAAGGCTATCTGGGTACAACAAAGTCGGTTTGCATATCTGGCCTAATCCAGCAAATAGGTCCGATTTGGTGACCATCGAGACCAATGATGAGGCCTGGGTGACAGATATTTTGGGGCAAAAGCGGGAGGTCAAGATTATCAGTGCCAACAGGCAAAGTCAGCAAATTGATGTCAGTTTCTTAGCACCAGGGGTGTATCTTTTCAGGACTGCTAACAGGCCGCCAATAAGGTTGATCATTCGGTAAATAGCGGATGATAACTTCATCTTGGCAGGCAGTGTTAAAACTGCTGTGTTTTCAGTAAAACATTTGGTAATCGCTTAGTTTATCGCTACTTTTCGGCCTTATTTGTGGGTAGTGTGTGGATGTTAGGAGGTTCTTGATTGAATTAAATTGCTCCGCATTGCTTACCATAGGTCTTAGACAACCAGGACAAAACATGTTTACGAACTTTTACAACAGAATGCGACTGAAGCTTTGGCTGATTGCGCTACTTTTTATGGGCTCGGGGCTTGGCTTCGAGGCTGCAGCCAGTCACCTTGCTGGTGGTGACCTTTTTTATGTTCACCTTGGTGGCCTACGCTACCGTGTGACGTTGCGTCTCTATCGTGACTGTTCTGGTATAAACCTGACAAACGAATCTCTTGTCGTGTCTGAAGGGCGTTGTGGTCCAACAGCTGCTGGTGCCACTGGTGCTGGTAATGCCTCACCTGCACGTCGTGATACCCAAGACATCTTCTGTGCGAGGTATTCGTCGCGGTTTCAATGCACCTCGGCCACTGATCCTCAGAATCCTACCCGACCTTCCAATTTTGAGGCCGTTGATTACGTATTTAACGTGACATTGCCCGGCCGCAGGCGTAACTGGTGTTTCTACTGGACATCTGGTGCTCGCCCTGATATTGGTAACCTAGGTACAGGTAGCAATGGCAATGTTTACATTGATGCAATATTGAACAACCTAGACTTCGACGGTAACAACTCGGCCTCATTCAACCCGATTGACGTTCCGTTGCCATACGTTTGTGTGAACGATCCGTTTACCTACTCTTTCAACGCCATCGAAGCTGACGGTGACTCTTTGAGCTTTGCGCTCGAGGCACCAATGCTTAGCTGCTCTACCCGTACAACTTACGCAACCTATTCTCCTGGGGTATTGCTTGATACTACACCAAAGCCACCGCTACCAATTCGTTTCGGCGCTTATGCTGGTGGTACTTACTCTCCTACCTTTCCGATCTCATCGTTCAACCTGGTGCTTAACCCAGCAACTGGTCGATACAATGGTGTGCCATTCTCTTTGTTTGACCCTAAGACAGGTTCATTTAGCTTTATCCCGCGGGTTTATACAGCTCCGGCCAACACTGCTGATGGGGTAAATAAGTATTCGATGGTCGTGAGGATTACCGAACGTCGTCGAGATGTAAACAACCCATCTCTTTGGCGTATAGTGGGCGAAACCCAACGTGACATACTTGTTACGGTTGTGGATTGTGGTGGTAATAAGGCGCCAAGTCTACCTACAGGTTCTGTTCCGCCTAACACGAATGGTAACGTAATTGGCCGTCGCGACTCCTCTCAGCTAGAGGTTCAGGCCCAGACCTGTACCTACACCTTGGCTACAGTCAATTTTAGTGATAGCAACGCTAATAGCGTACTCAAGGTCGTTTATCCAGGTTTTGGAGCACCAGGCAGATTGCCTTTCCCTTCCTCTTTAGCTACTTTTAGGTTAGTTGGTAACAATACCAAGACACCAAGAGGATTCTTCTCTATCACAGCAAGTGCCGCTGACCTTGGTAGGGAGTATTCTTTCCCGGTGCGTGTTGAGGATGATAACTGCCCAGTTAAAGGCGTGCGAACTATCGTTGTCAAACTAAAAATCATTCAAGGTAACTTTGCCAACATCCTGAAACCGGGTGGCATCAAAACCCAAAAGGACACCATTTGCCTTGGTGACAGTACGCAAATCGAGGCCAAGGTAACGAGGCCAGATACTACCATTGGTGGTGCACCGATTACATATACTTACGTTTGGAACCGTGCTCCTGGGCTGAGTCGGGATACCGCACCAATCGTCACGGTGACACCTCCGTCAACGATGCGCTACCGTTTCACGGCCTATAATGACAAGTTCTTAGGTTGTACTGACACGGCCTCTGTTTTGGTTGTTGTAAGGAGCCCTGTCACGCCACTGATCAGGAGTTTCTATAGTTCACAACGTCAAGGCGTTACAACTGAGGCGCCGGTTGATGTACGGCTTGCCAATGGGTCCTATCCTTTGATCGACTCTGACAAGTGTACTTGGTACTTAAAACGTTATGTCCAGAGTGGTGATACCCTCGCTCTTGACCTAGATAGCGGTGTGATTTCCCGTCAGCTCAACCCTGATACTTTAGTGACCTTACGCAAGCCAGGTACTTACATTATCCGCTTGGATGTTGACACACGTACCAAGTCGAGCCTGCGTTGTTTTGCTTCGACTTATGATACCATTGTGGTTCCAGAGCCTGTTTACTATTACCCGAACGCTTTCACGCCGAACGGTGACAGCCAAAACGATAAGTTGATCTTCAAGGTCCCAGGTGACAATATCTCCTTGACGATCTTCAACCGCTATGGAGTTGCCATTAGGGACTGGACCAGGTATGACAATAGCTTTGACGGCACTGGCCTACCTGCAGGACTCTACTACTACCTCGTTAAGGATAATACCAAAGGTGATGTCCGGAAAAGTTGGTTAGAGATTATTAAGTAACGCCCTGCAAATTCGCCTAGTTTACGGTTTAATGATTTGTATAACTAGTTGTAGCATTCCAGAGTAGCCTTTCCTTATTTGTTTGGCCGACAGGCAACCTATAAGGATTGTTTGACTCAGAGTCTTTCATAGATGATAAAGGCACCTACTCAATATTACGAGTAGGTGCCTTTTGTTTAGTTGGCCTTGGGATATAGTCTGTTCGGATTCTCTTGGACTATATTTTAGGTAGGGTTTTCGGTTTCGTTGTTCGATCCTAGAGCTCTTGACCGGAAACTATCTGAAACCGTAAAACATTAGATTTGTACCATAAATGCGATGGTTTTGGTACTAAAAGCATTTTTCGGGCTTAAATAGTATATGGAAAGTACAAAGCATAATATTTCTTTTGTGGGTTGACGATTCCTTATTATTTTTGATATGATTTTGAAACTAAACTACTCAGCTTATGCTAAGGACCATCACCAGACTTTTTACTTTGATCGTAGGCCTAAGCCTATCTTATCTGTCTGGGGCGCAGAATTTTGCGCTACTTGGCAATCAATCCTCCACCAACTCATCTGGCTTGAACGGATGGGTTAATACCAATGTAAGTACTAGTAGGTTTACCCGGTCCCTAATTGTGTACAAAGCCGAGGAGCTTAAAGCTGCAGGGTTCTATGCCGGTACAATCACGAGCATTAGCTTCTTCAAGGCTGATACCCAGACTTACACCCAAAATTGCATTTTGGAGCTTAGCCTTGGTCGCAAAACCAATGCAGATAGCCTCTTGGTGGGTACCCGGAACTGGAAGGCGGATAGTGCTGCCAATCAGCTAACGCGCGTTTTTCAGTCCAATACCGTGACTTTTACATCAGGTACTGGTTGGGTTGAGTATCAACTCACGACCCCATTTGTCTGGAACGGGGTTGATAACATTGTCATTGGCACCCAGTTCACCCGCCCGACCACACCTCCACGCGCTTTGCTTTGGCGTGTAACCAATCAGCCAACAAATTTCTTTAAGTCTGCCCTGACTTATTCTACTACTGTCTTGCCAGCTACAATGGTTTCCCAGGCTTCGCGTGCAAACGTTCGCTTAGGTTATCAGCCTTTTCAGGTTGACGCAGCATTGTCAGGTGTTCTGACCCCAGTTAGTGGCAATGCACCAGGATCACTATCCATTTCTGTAGGTTTGGTCAATTCTGGTGTCAGTAACATCGCCTCAGCTGCATTTGCGAGTAGTATCAACGGGGTTGCTGGTCCAACCTTTACTTATAATGGCAACATTGTACAGGGGTCGGCTCCAGTTGCTGTGTCAATTGGTAACTATACATTTCCTGTAGGTACTAATGTGATTAAGGTTTGGCTCACATCCGTTAATGGTGGACCAAGCACTCAGTTTAGTAATGATACCGCCAAGAGCTCTGTATTTATCTGTGGCTCTACCTTGTCAGGTACCTATACCCTTGATAATCGTCTGCCAGCATCTGCTACCAACCTCACGTCGTTTACGGACTTGGCTCTTGCATTGAACCAATGTGGCGTAGCTGGAAATGTTACGATCAACGTGGCCGCAGGCTCAGGTCCTTATATCAACCAACCAGTGTTGCTTACAAACGTCTCCTCCTTGACTCCTACCCAAACCCTTACCATCAACGGGAATGGTGCTAAAGTGACAGCCTTAGGCTCAGGAGGTGTTAATCGTTCAGGTACATTTATTTTCCAAAATACAAGCAATATTACACTCCGAAACCTACGAATCGAGCTTGACTCTTTGTCCACAGCTGGTTTTGGTGTAGGTATGATCGGTAGTGCAAGCAACATCACTGTCGAAGGTTGTTATCTGTATAGCAGATACAGGACCGTAGGTCAAGCCGGTTTCTATGGTA
>CANHWS010000268.1 GCA_947464365.1 Cytophagaceae bacterium
AAGGGCGTATATATTGGCGTCTTCAGCATACTGCTTTTTGTGTCGCTTTATGCTGCCGGCATCCAGTATCTGTCCAACCCGATGTACTCCTCAATGATACTGTTCCCTCCTTTGGGCCTGCTGATCTACCTAGGGATACAGGAACGGAAGGTAGTTTATGGTGGATACTTGGAGTATATGCAGGCTTACCAAGTACTGCTAGTCATGTGTATCGTGAGCTCAGTTGTTTATCAGCTATTCTCGGTCTTGATGTTCAAGGTGGTTGATCCAGAGCTGGCCAACAAGATGGCGGATGGGGTGATCGAGTTCACCAAATCAATGATGCCTGATGGTGCCGACCAAGATCAAATGGAGGAGGTTTATGACAAAACACGCTCTGATCTCATGGAGCAGTTGTCGTTCAGTCCACTTCAGATTCTCTACAGTCTATTCAAGGTAATCGTCGGATATGCAGTTTTAAACTTCATTTTGGCGTTATTTGTGCGCCGCAAACGCGAGATGTTCAGCTAGATGATTACTGCACCCATTTACAACCCGACTTTAGATCTTTCCATCGTAGTCCCGCTCTTTAACGAGGATGAGTCCTTGCCAGAGCTAGTGGACTGGATAACACGGGTAGTAACAACAATGGGTATCAGTCATGAAATCCTGCTCATCGACGATGGCAGCAAGGACAATTCTTGGCAAGTCATTCAGCAACTAAAGCAGCGTTATCCTGTCATTATGGGCATTCGCTTTTCCCGGAACTATGGGAAATCAGCGGCCCTTTACACTGGTTTTCAGGAGGTCAAAGGACATGTGGTTATCACGATGGACGCAGACTTGCAGGACTCTCCAGACGAGATCCCAGCCCTGTATGACCTAATCCGTAATCAGGATTATGACTTAGTAAGTGGTTGGAAACAAGTCCGGCATGACCCTTTGGCCAAAACCATCCCGTCCAAGTTCTTCAACTGGGTTACCAGCAAAATGTCTGGCATCAAGCTGCATGATTTCAACTGCGGACTGAAGGCCTACAAACACAAGTTAGTGCGTTCGGTTGAGCTCTATGGTGAGATGCACCGATACATCCCGGTTATTGCCAAATGGAATGGGTTCGACAAAATCACAGAGAAGGTGGTTGTCCACAGGGCTCGTAAGTATGGATACAGCAAGTTTGGGCTCGAGCGTTTCCTGAACGGCTTCCTTGACCTGCTGTCCATTTCGTTTGTCACTAGGTTCCGGAAGAAGCCAATGCACTTCTTTGGCCTTTATGGCACCTTGTGTTTCTTGTTTGGGTTCATGGTTGCGGTTTATCTGATCTCTGAGAAGCTATTTTTGCTCTCTACGGGTCACCTAGCCCGTAACGTGACAGACCAGCCTTTGTTCTTCTTTGCTTTGGTCACGATCGTAATCGGTGTTCAGCTCTTTTTGGCTGGTTTCTTGGGCGAGATGATGGCCCAGAACAACAACCGGAAAAACGAATATTTAGTGTCAGAAACGACATAGCGAAAAAAAACGGCTCAAAAATTTGCATTCTGAATTAACAGCCGTACTTTTGCAGTCCTTTAGCGGATGTGGCGAAATTGGTAGACGCACTAGACTTAGGATCTAGCACTTCACGGTGTGGGGGTTCGACTCCCTTCATCCGCACTACGAGAGCCGTCAGTATTCCTGGCGGCTTTTTTTATTGGACTGAATATCAGGTGATTGTGGTCTTTTGTAGCCTACAACTACTTTGGTTCCGTCCCAGACATTGCTCCGTAAACCGATTCCCTTACACGCTAATAGCAGGATCCCTGCAGCACTACTTTGGACATTAAACTCACCCACCAAGACGACGTCAACGCAATGCTCACCGTGAGCATCTCCGAGGATGACTATGCAGCCCAGTACAAAAAGAAGGTCCGCGAGGTAACTGCTACGGCCCAGATCAAAGGTTTCAGGCCAGGTAAAGTCCCAGCTCAGCACATCGAGCGGATGTATGGTCTGACCATAAGGGTAGATGCCGTCAACGAAATCTTGGGCAATGCCGTAGATGCCTACATTAAGGATAACAACTTGGCTGTACTCGGTAATCCGATCCCGCATGACGGAGCTGCACAACCTGAGATCGACTGGAAAAACAATCGTGAATACACCTTTGTGTTCGAGTTAGGTTTGGCACCGACGTTTGAGGCACCAGTGCTTGCTGACCTTACCCTCAATACCTTTAGCATCGAGGTCAGTGATGAAAATGTCGCTCAGACCATCGAGAACCTCCAGAAGCGTTTTGGCGAGACCATCGTCCCAGAACGCAGTGAGCCTAATGATGATATTTTTGGTGAGCTTGCTAAGGCAGATGGCTCATGGTCCACCAAAACAATGGTGCCAACCAACAAGCTTAATGCTAGTGCAATCGCATCTTTCGCAGGCAAGAAGATTGGTGACGTCGTGACCTTTGACCTGAAGGCTGCTTTTGACACCCATCAGATCCAGCACCTGACTAGCCTCAGCAAAGCAGAGGCAGAACAGGTAAGTGGCGACTATACCCTCACGATCACGAACCTCAATAGGCAGCAATTGGCCGAGGTTAACGAGGAGTTCTACAAAAAGATCTTCCCATCTTGGTCTGCTGAAACAGATACCGAGGAGACCTTCATGACAATGCTGCGCGAAGAGCTTGCCAAGGCTTACGCTTCGGACGCCACTCAGTATTACCAAGAGGCACTCCGGAAGGAATTGCTGGCAAAAGCACTATTGCCACTGCCAGAAGCATTCTTGCGCAAGTGGTTACTAGCCACAAACGACAAAATGACAGTTGCCGAGGTGGACAAGAACATCGGCTACTACATCGACGATCTGCGCTGGACACTGATCCGGGACCAGATTATGACCAAACAGCTGAACCTTGAGCCTACTTATCAAATGGTTGTTGACCACGTCACCCAAACCAACTTGGCTATGTTCGCCCAGTATGGTTTGCCAGTCGACGACGAGTCAACCCAAAAGGCAGCTACCGAAATGGCCATCAAGCATCTGACCGAGGAGAAAGGTAAAAACTGGAACCGTGCTAGCCAAGAGGCCTTCACAGCCATTTTCTACAATAACGCTCGCACTCAAATCAACGAGGTCAACACCTATGTTAGCCTGCATGACTTTGAAGAAAGGATGCACATGCTGGTAGCACACTAAGCAATAGGCGGTCCTTTTCATTAGCCAAAACTATGCACCTGACACCCCTATCGACCTTGAGTTGGTAGGGGTGTTAGCTTTTACGATGTATACGGTCCCACCATAGCTCATTAGTGATTGCGGCGATCGGCCTGACAACTTGGCTAATCAGGATTAGTTTTGGATTGGGTTTGGGGTTGCTGCAAGGTTTTTGTAACCTGCATCCTGAAAAAGCCCGAAGTCTGGAGACACCTTCATCCAGAATGCCTGACCACTGAATGTTAGGTGCTTTTATTGCGTAAACCACGAAGTTCAACCACACGATTACCAACCAAAATCCATGTACAACACACAAGAGTTTCGCAAATATGCGGTGATGGACCAAGGCATCAACGGTCTCAATGTTGACCGTTATGTCCAGCACATCGAGAATATGACCCGGGCCATCATCGAAGAGCGCCCTACCAACTTCCGTGAGATCGACGTCTTTTCGCGTCTGATGGCGGACCGTATCATTTTCCTCGGGATGGGTATTGACGATAACATCTCTAATATCATTGTGGCCCAGCTGTTGTTCTTGGCCAGTGCTGATGCCAAGAAGGATATCCAGATGTACATCAATAGCCCAGGCGGTAGTGTGTATGCTGGCCTAGGCATCTATGATACCATGAACTTCATCGCACCAGACGTCGCAACCATCTGTACCAGCCTAGCTGCTAGTATGGGCGCTGTCTTACTTTGTGGCGGTGCCGCTGGCAAACGTTCGGCCTTGCCACACGCACGTGTCATGATCCACCAGCCAAGTGGTGGTGCTCAGGGCCAAAGCCGCGACATCGAGATCTCTGCCCAGCAGATCGTCATCATCCGTAAGGAGCTATATGGCATCATTAGTGACCACAGTGGTCAACCTTTTGAGCGTGTCGAAAAAGATAGCGATCGCGATTATTGGATGATCGCCCAAGAAGCCAAAGAGTATGGCTTGATCGATGAGGTCTTGGCTCGTACCCCAGCCAAAGCCTAATTTATCGCGTTTCGAGCTAAGTTGATTGCCAGTGATTTTGTCCTGCAGCGTTAAGTAGCAAACAAAAAAATCTTCACCTTGGCAGGTATAGTAGCATTAACGCTTGATCCGTAACAACAAGAAACGCTCCAAAAAAGCCACTTGGCAACCAACAGGACTGATCCTGATGCGTTGTCAAGTGGCTTTGTTATGACCTGATGTTTCAGCCAGCTACAATAGTGCCCTATCGGACCTTAATCAACCCTGAACCCAACTAGTAGGTGGTGGTCGTGGATCGGTTGCCCACCACGCCAAGAATTGATGTGATCCAGCATCAAGGTAGCTTGGTCTGCAAGTGGCATACCCGCGACCGACTCGATCGAATTGGCCAATCGTTGTCTGCCCATGGGCTTGTGCGATTTGTCATTCGGTTGGTCCAGCAGGGGAGTGGTATAAAGGTAAATTGCGTCGAGATCGTCGGTACGAAAACGTGTGCTGCGGTAGTCTTGTTTGCTAAGCAATATCTTGGGGTCACCCACAATTGATCGGCTACCTTTTAGCCAGTTGATGTTACTGTTTTGAAGGTAAAAGCAACCGACCTGTGAGCCAGTCAGCTCCACCCAGCGATGTTTACG
>CANHWS010000269.1 GCA_947464365.1 Cytophagaceae bacterium
GTGGTCTCTGTACTAGGCTCATTTCCCAATAATATCGTCCTTAGGTCATGCTGCGGTAAAGTTGTTTGATCCAGACCAAGACTAGCCACAATGTCTAGGTGTTGTGCATTATAGCTAATCACGAGGACCGCATCCATCTGAGCAATCGACAAGGCATGGATAAGGTGGTCGCGCAAACCAGCCATCCCCCAGAATGCAATACCCGGATTCGAATCTTCTAAATCTAACCTGGTTTTGACCTCTATCTCCATTCGATCTTGTAGATATAAGGTTGTCCTTCTTCCTCTTTTTCTTTAACGGTCGTGATGGTGCAGTTCTTTTCGAACCTATTACCCAGCCCCACAATAATCCCTTTCAGCATCGGGCTTAGTCCTTTCCGATTAGATCGATATAGAAGCTCTATTGAATTTTCGGTTTCATTTTGCGTGTCGAAAATCGGAGCCTGCAACATGGGCATTATGTTGCTTATCCTGCGGTGCAACATATCCAAATTCTTGAGGAAATCCGGAAAGGTGTCCCCAGCTAGGGTCAGGATATTGCCGTATCCCTCTTCTGCCGTGAACTTGATCCAGTACTCGCCAACGGCAAATAGAATCTCTTCCGGAGGCACCGAAGTGATCTCGGAGGCGTGCTTCACGAAATCATAACTCAGGTGGTCGGGGTAGGCTTGCAGACCGATGATGTTTTGACCCTCAAAATAAGAGCGTAGGGCAACCTCGGCCCAAACTTCTTGGCCAAAGCGGGTTGTGATTAAGTCCTGTATGGCTTTGTTGACTAGTCCGTACATAATGATGTAGGGGAAGGAATAGAGGTCTAAGTGACTCTATCGGGGTCTTTAAGGCAGCAAAGAGGACCATCAGGACTGGTCTCATCTCGATATTGGTGTTAAGCTAACATAAAACCATATATGTTTGTTCAAATGTGCGCTATCTAACCCATTTTTTTTAACCACGGCCAAGATCCAAAACAGGTCAGCCGTAGCACAAAGCCGAATATTGTTGGCCTTGGCACCACCAAAAAGGATCCAACAAACTGATGCTCAGCAAAATTGGCTCATCACTTATGCCCTCCGTAGAGCACCCAAGCGCCAAGATACATCGGCCTACCCCAGATCAAAATCGCAGAAAATTGGCCTAAAATGCGTTCCTTTGTGGGTTGAACGCCCCTCATTGAGTCAGGACCGAACTTAACTTTCGTCAGGATAAATGAGCTTAAAGCCTAATATGGACCTCATAAATAACTATTTCAATCACCTTACGGCCACACAAAAAGCCCAGTTTGATCAGCTACCAGCGCTCTATGCCGACTGGAACGCCAAAATAAACGTCATCAGCCGCAAGGACATGGAAATGTTTGAGGTCCACCATGTGCTGCACTCGCTGTCCATTGCCAAGTTTATCAGCTTCAAGCCTGGGGCCGAGATCCTTGACTTAGGTACCGGAGGTGGTTTCCCGGGCATCCCCCTCGCGATCATGTTTCCGGATACGCACTTTCATCTGATTGACAGCATTGGCAAGAAGATTAAGGTAGTAGATGCTGTCGTTGAAGCCCTAGGTCTCAAGAACGTGACAACTGCCCATTGTCGGATCGAACAAGTGGATGACTATTATGATTTTGTGTTAAGCCGTGCGGTCGCTCCGTTACATGAGCTTATTGCGTGGGCCAAACCAGTGATTAATACCAATTACAACCACACACGCAAGAACGGCCTCATCACGCTCAAGGGTGGCGACCTACGCGAAGAGCTCCATGTGGCCAACCGCAAAGCCGTCGTAGAGGAGCTCTATACGATGTTTAACGAAACCTTTTTTGAGACCAAGAAACTGGTATATGTTTCGTTGATCAAGTAATGATGATGCCATCCAAAACCAACCAAGACAGCCCAGCCAGCGCAGACGAGCGTGTATTCCCCGAAGAAGGATTCGCCAACCATGGTTATGCTGCCCTCCAACGGCAACAGGCCGAGCAGGCTGCCCAACAGAATCTAGCAACCACCCTTCGTCAGTCTGATACGGAAGGGGCCGAGGATTATGAAGAAGAACCTGAGGACGAAGGTGAAAGCCTTTACGTCCATCACCAGTTAGTAGCGGACCCTAAACAGGGACCGATGCGCTTGGATAAATTCATGATGGCGCACATGTCAAACGCCACCCGCAACAAGGTCCAGACGGCTATTGACAATGGTTTCATTAAGGTGAACGAGCAGCAGGCCAAGGCCAGTTACAAGGTCAAGCCTGGTGATGTCATGACGATAGCCCTACCAGAGCCTCGTCGCGAAACGGACATCCTGCCAGAAAATATCCCGCTTAACATCGTTTATGAGGATGACACTGTTTTGGTGATCGACAAACCAGCTGGTATGGTAGTCCACCCTGCCCACAGCAATTGGGAAGGCACCCTAATCAACGCACTGGTATATCACTTCAACAATTTGCCGACCGGGATCAATGGTGTGGCTCGGCCTGGCCTTGTCCACCGTATTGATAAAGACACAAGTGGCCTGCTCGTGATCGCCAAAACAGAAAAGGCGATGACCCACCTGGCCAAGCAGTTCTTCTATCACACGATCGAGCGCAAGTATATCGCAATGGTTTGGTCTGTACCGGCTGAGGCTGAAGGCACAATCAATATCCACCTAGGCCGCCACCCAAAGGATAGGCGCATCACGACTGTATTCCCCGAAGGTGACCAAGGCAAACACGCCATCACCCACTTTAAGGTGATCGAGGATATGCGCTATGTCAGCCTCATCGAGTGCCAACTAGAAACTGGCCGAACCCACCAGATTAGGGCGCACATGCGGCATTTAGGACACCCACTGTTTAATGATGCTACTTACGGTGGTGACAGGATCCTGAAAGGAAATGCCTTTGCACGCTTCAAGGCCTTTGTTGACAACTGCTTCAGCATTTGCCCACGCCAAGCTTTGCATGCCAAATCGCTGGGCTTTATCCACCCCACGACCGAAGAATATATGTTCTTCGAGAGCCCAATCCCGACTGATATGCAGGGCTTAATCGACAAATGGCGCCACTATCTGCAATACGAATAGCGACAAAATTTGGTTCGTAAGGTCATTCTCCTATTTTTGTCAGTGCAAGGCAAATAGCTAACCTAGTGCTTCAAGGGCTGCTATGCCACCAAACACAACCAGATGTTGACCAACGAATTAGTATTCTTCTCGCTGTTCTTGTGCTTCGTCGGGGCCATGTTGGCACTTGATTTGGGTATCTTCAGCAAAAAGAGCCATGCTGTTAGCTTTAAAGAGGCTGCTGGCTGGAGTGCTGTTTGGGTCATGATAGCGATGCTATTCTCGTTGTTCCTCCGCAGCTATGGTCACCTGATCCATGGCATCGTTGGGCCACAACACCTAGAGCAGATCAGGCTGGCAATGCACAGCCAAGAAACGTTCGAGATTGGTAACTGGCACGAAAACCTCCAGATGTACCGCAACACCCTCAGCCAAGAGTTCTTGGCTGGTTACATCATGGAGTATGCCCTGTCGGTGGACAATATTTTTGTGATGATCTTGATCTTCAACTCCTTTGGGGTGATTGATAAGTACCATAAAAAAATCTTGTTTTGGGGAGTACTGGGGGCCATTGTCTTCAGGTTCACCTTCATTTTCTTGGGGGCTGCACTACTCCATCGGTTCGAGTGGATTATGTACTTGTTCGGCGCTTTTTTGCTCTACACGGGCATCAAGATGGTACTGACCGATAGTGACGATAACGAACAAATTGACACCCAGAAGCACCCCATCATCAAGATGGCGAGCAAGTACCTCAACGTTTTTCCGCGCACTGTTAAGGACTACTTTTTTATTCGGTCCAAGGGTTTGCTGATGGTAACACCCTTGTTTTTGGTCCTGATCATCATCGAGGTTACGGACTTGGTCTTTGCGGTGGACTCGGTGCCGGCGGTGTTTGCGATCACGAAAGACCCTTATGTGGTGTTTTTCAGCAACATTTTTGCAATCATGGGCCTGCGGTCGATGTTTTTCTTTTTGGCCAATGTGATGCACCTGTTTCACTTCCTGAAGTTTGGGCTCAGTTTGGTATTGGTCTATATCGGCCTCAAGATGTGTCTGCACCCTTGGCTGGCGAAGCTCCACATCAATGCCACGACCAGTTTGGTCATCATTAGCTCCATCCTGATGCTGAGTGTGGCAGCCAGTTTGCTCTGGCCCCAAAAGGCGGCAGAGGTCGAAAGCCCAAAGGTCAACTAATTAGCCTGCTTATTCTAAGCAAAATCTCGCCCCTATTTCTGATGAAAATTGCACCCCTGACCCTGATGGTACAAGTTTCTATTCTCAGCTGGGGGCTCTTAGCCATCGTTTAGGCGGTAGCATTCCCCTCTTGTGTTGGATGTTGACTCATTTTATTAGCAACACTAGGCATTCAGCACTAGCCAGCGACTGCAGTACCCCTTCCTAACAAGCAGGCACCATAACTTGACCTACCTTAAACGAGGAAAATTGCCAGCCATTACGTAAGGAATTGAATGCAAGGCCATCCCACTACAAAATGATCTGGTAACGTATCTACTTCAGGAGCTCAACCTAGCCCTTGCGCTCCACCTTTGTGCCATTTTTGGTCCTGGCAGTTAGGTAATAGTAATAGACGCCAGCAAACCCCTGCAAAACACATCTCATGCCGAAGTTTGTCTTAAGCTTCAGCCAAAATACATCCTTGAAATCATCTACTATTTGA